>CAYZLH010000114.1:0-5631 GCA_964478795.1 uncultured Bdellovibrionales bacterium
GCCGTTTTCTTTTCTTTTGTCACTGCAGAAAATTGCCAAAACAACCGATAAGCATCCCGTAGACCCCATGGAGGCAGCATGCGTATTTTACCCCTAATCCTTTTAACCCTCTTTTGTTTTTCGGCACAGGCTTCGGATTTTTCGGGATGTAAAGGAAACAAGATTGGCAAAACCGACGGTAAGTCCGTAGATATTGCCAGTCAACTCTCGCAAGCTGAAAAGCGAATAAAGACCCTTTGTGAAAAAGACATTCCGAAAAGCTTGAAAACGTTAGAACAAAAGACCACCGCTTGCGTTCAAGGGGCCGTTGGCAACAAAGGCGCGAATCAATACACTGCTGCCAACTTGGCGCGAAATGTAGATGAACTAAAATTAAATTTGGAAAAAAGCTGTGAAGACTTGAAAAAGGGCCTAAAGGACGCGGCTACCTACTGCAGTAACCGCAAGGCAAAGACCGCGGCCATGCAAAAACAAATTCAAGACAATGTGAACAATCCGGTGGAAGAAGGAAAAGGCAGAGAAGAGCGTGAAGCCGGACAACAGGCAGCATTGAAAAAAATCTACGATATTTATTCTAAAGCCGAGCAAGACATGAAGGGATTGTCCCGGGAATCGGCGCGAACTTCGGTAGCCGTCTATCGGAAGCTTCCAGACTTTGATGAAAAGAAAGCCGATTATGGATTTGTGGATGGAACCTGTGCCGCTGCCTATACTGAATCGGCAGGATCCATGCGTGAACGCAGAGAGGGCAGAGAAAGCGCTGACACCAAAGATCCGAAGCTTGATGTGTTGATTTCAGATCTTCAGAAAAAATTTCGTGACATGGAAAAGGATAACAAAAACGCCGCCGCCTGTAAGAGTATCTCCGGAGCCAACGGGCTCTTAATTAAAATTTCAAAGGTGAAACGGGAAAATCTCTGGCCTAACGGAAAAAACGCCGCACGGGCGTTGAAAGTATTGGCCGGTGACGATTGCAACAAAGCAAACAACTACAAAAAAATGGCTGCTGAGGCAGATGCGAAATACAAAAGCTTGAGTGGAGGCTCAGCTTTGGCTCCAGTCACAGCGCAGGGGCAAGAAAAACGCTTTCCGGACAAAGGACATCCCAAAGAAGTTTCGCGGCCTACGGTAAATGATAAAGGAGAACGGGACGGAGTCGAAACGATCTCGACTGGCCAAAATGGTGAAATAGAAGAAAGTTGGGTGCCCCTCGACAAGGTTGAGCCGGTAAAAACTCGTGGCCTTGTTGCTACACCAGATGAGGGGGGAGCAGAAGGCGTGGTTACAGCGTTAACAGCTCAAGAAGATCAGCTTAAGCATAGGGCGGAAGTAATTGTGCATACCAATAACGGATTGCCTAGCGACCATTTCCCGATTGAGCGAGTGCCTGCGGCTGTAGAAAAAGCGCCGGTAGTCGTGGAGAAAGTTCCTGGTGAGACGTACTTGGAAATGCGCACTTGCTCTTGGTATGAATGGTATGATCGTTCCATGGGCTACTGCAAATAAGCCATTTTCTTGTTAGCCTTTCCTCATGGCTATTTATGATCCACCAGATGGGACCATTGATCCTCGCCCGCGCTGTAATGGCAATTGTTGCCGAGGATTTTCGCTAGAACATCCATTGGCCGTTGTAAAACGAGAATATGAAGTCGCCATTAGCTCCGGCAAATCGGAATTAATTCCCGATGTAAAAACGATTTATGAAATGCTGATTCCGCTCGGGGAGTTTAGAAAACAAGAACTATTTACTTGCAAGCATCTAGGGAAAAATGGGGACTGTGGAATTTATGAAAGCCGGCCGCAAATGTGTCGAGATTTTCCTGGGCCGAATCCTTGCCCGTACCGCAACTGTGCCAGTCATGGTCCGATGCCGAAATGGAAGCAGTTCTGGAACTGGATTCGCGATTAGATCCCCGGAAGGGAAGACCCTGCCAAGTAAAAATCGCTCTAACGTTTCTGTTTCGCGCTCCAGGCGAGATAGTCTTCGTAGTTTCCAGCGAAATCCTGAATATCCCCCCCGGGGAAAATTTCGATTACCCTAGTAGCAACCGAAGATACGAATTGCCGATCGTGCGATACGAAAAAGCACGTACCCGCGAATTGTTGAATGGATTCGTTGAGGGCTTCGATGCTCTCCAAATCTAGGTGAGAGGTAGGTTCATCAAGCAACACTACGTTTGGCTCATCCAGCATCATATTGCTCAAGGTTAGACGCACGCCTTCACCCCCGGAAAGTACTTCCGTCTTTTTGTCGCCGTCTTCACCGCTAAAAAGCATTCTTCCCAAAACTCCACGGATCGAGCCCATGTCTTGCTCAGGATGTTTATTGTGTAACCATTGAAAAAGGGTCATCCCTTTCTTCAAAGTTGCTTTGGTATCCTGCGGGCAATAGGCGCGGCTGGTGGTAACGCCCCAGTGCACTTGCCCCGTGTGGGGGGCCAACTCACCGGCGAGAATTCGCATAAAAGTGGTTTTTCCTACGCCAGAGGGCCCAATAATGGCCACTTTTTCTCCGCCAGAAACGAAGAGGTTCATTTTTTTCAGGATGATCGATTTGCCGCCGTCGTAGGAGGCCGAAACGTCTTCCAAACGAACTACATCTTTGCCAAGTTCACGGCGTGGTTTGAAATAGATGCGGGGAAATACGCGGGAGGACGGGCGAATGTCTTCCATTTCCATGGCGTCTAATTGTTTTTGGCGGGAAGTTGCTTGGCGAGCTTTCGATTTATTGGCACCGAAGCGGGCGATAAAGGATTTTAATTCTGCGGCTTTCTTTTCTTTCTTCGCTTGATCGGTGAGTTTTTGATCGCGCGCGATGGCCGAAGCGTGTTGATAATAATCATAATCGCCGGAGTAGACGCGCATTTCGGAGTAATCGATATCGGCGATGTGCGTGCAAACCGCATTTAAAAAGTGACGATCGTGGGAAACGATAAGGATCGTGCCATCGTAGTCGATCAAGAAATTTTCCAACCAGGAAATCGTTTTGATGTCGAGGTTGTTGGTCGGTTCGTCGAGCAACATCACTTCTGGTTTTTGAAACAAGATTTGCGCGAGCAAAACGCGGAATTTGTACTGGATCGGAATTTCTTTCATCAGAGAATTGTGAAACTCGGCAGGAATTCCTAAACCCACGAGAAATTCAGAAGCCTTCGACTCTGCGGAGTAACCATCGATTTCCATGAACTCGCCCTCGAGCTCACCCAAACGATTGGCTTCGTCATCAGAAAGGTCGCCCTTGGCGTAGAGATCTTCGCGCTCTTTCATGATCTTCCAAAGATTTTGATCGCCTTGGTAGACGGTGTTCAAAACGGTTTCATTATCAAAGCGAAAATGATCCTGACGGAGCCAACCGAGCTTGGCTTTGGGATCAATAAAGATGGTGCCCTTATCAGCACTTTGCTCACCGGTAATGATTTTCAAAAACGTGGATTTACCCGTACCGTTGGCGCCGATGATTCCGTAGCGGCAACCCGGAGTGAAAACAACGCTGACGTTTTCAAATAATTTCTTTTTCCCAAAAGTGAGACCAATGTCTTTTACGCTTAGCATGCGAAGGGTTATAGCATAGTGCGCTGTAATCTTTAGATATTTTTTCTAAAATTTGAAAGCACCAGCCGAGCCGATCTGGAAAAAAATTCTCTATAGATGCAAGAGATGCAAGGATTTGAAGTTTTGCGGCTGTCTTAAGAAGGAAAAAGCTGCTAGTTTTGGCGGGAAAAATGAATCATTCAACTGTTGTAACATCGCTTTTTCTTCTAATTTTGGCCTTGGCAATTATTCCAACCTTGTTATCCCGATTGCGAATTCCAACAATCGTCGGCTTTATTTTGAGCGGAGTTTTGGTGGGACCTTCGGGATTTGGTCTAATTTCTTCAGTTCCATCCATTGAATGGATTACTGAGGCTGGAATTCTATTGCTTATGTTTGCAATTGGCTTGGAAATTTCCTTTGGTCATATTCTTAAAGCCTTAAAATCTTTCGTTTTTTTAGGTTTTTTACAAGTGATTGTAACTTCAGCCGTGGGGTTTGGCTTTTTTGCTGTTATGGGGTTTCCAGTCAGCAAATCTCTTGTGATGGGGGCGCTTTTTTCGCTTAGCTCCACGGCGATTGTTATTAAGTTGTTAAACGAAAATCAAGATTTACAGACTATATTTGGATCAGTATGCATATTCATACTTGTTGCTCAAGATATTGCTGCGCTGCCAATGATGTCTGTTTTGCCGCTGATCTCGGCCGGCGTCGGGATAGGTGTGGTGGACTATTTTCCCCTTTTAAAGATGATTCTATTTTTTGGAGTATTCTTAGCGGCCGGAAAAATCCTTCTACCTAAGATTATCGATCAAGTTCTTCGCACAGGAAGCAGAGAAATCTTTTTCTTTTTTGTGATTGCATTAGCGATGGGAACCGCGATTGCGGCCGAAAAAATCGGATTAAGCTTATCTTTGGGGGCATTTCTAGCAGGAATAGTAATTTCGGAGTCGCCTTATAGTGAGCAGGTGTTAGCAGAAACCACTCCTTTTCGGGAAAATTTTCTGGGACTATTTTTTGCTTCAATCGGATTGATGCTAGATATTTCTTTTGTTAGCAACAATCTCGGTACTTTTATCGTGTTTGTACCCGTTCTATTTTTCCTAAAATTTATAGTCATCTATTTGATTGTTCGTTTGAATCGGTATCCTCACGGCGTTTCAATGGCGAGCGCTTTGGCCTTGTCTCAAGTGGGTGAGTTTTCATTTATATTAGCGGCAAAGGCCAAAGGAATCGGGATTTTTCAAGAGATCGATTTTCAGTATTTTTTGGCGTTCTCAATTCTTTCGTTAGCAATGACACCATTTTTGTACCGAATAGCTCAATTGGTTTCGGGGAGTCATTCTTTTTTTGAAATTTTGGATTTGATGAGAAATAGAGTTCAAGCAGAACAGGAAAATGACATTGAAGGGAATAATCAGCAGAACTCTGAAAGGGTAATTGTAGTTGGGTTGGGGCATGCTGGACAAAATGTTTTAAGAATTTTAAAGAATGAGGGTGTACCAGCTCTGGGTATCGACTTTAATGGCGCAATTATCAAAAAACTAGAGAGTGAGGGTTATTCGGTTTTTTTTGGTGATGCTACTAGGCCTGACATTTGGAATTCCAAGAAGATGAAGAATTTCCATTTGGTTGTTATAACACTAACCGGGAAACATTTAACTGCGCAGGTATTGGCCAAAGTACATGCTTTATTTCCGAGGGTGCCCGTAGTAGTCCGAGCTCACTTAATTCGAGAATTGCCAAAACTAAAGTTTCGATTGCAGGATCAGATTGTAATTGGTGAACTGGAAACTGCAAAGACTATTGTAAGAAATGTCTTAGAAAACTTAGAGTTTCCCCGATCGAAAATTTCACAGATTTTATCGCGCTGTGAAGATAATGAGAAAGATCTGCTTAAATCTCACATTTCGCCGTAATTTCTTCCATGCGGAAGACTTTTTTAGCGTTTTCATAAAACACCTTGCACCAATGTTTTTGCGGGATGGCTTTCTTAATGGATTCTACCGAATCCTTTAGCGAAGAAAGTGGCCAATCGGAACCGAACAGAAATTTATTGGGATCACCTACAAAGGCAAAGGCTTTTTTTACCGGCTGAAC
>CAYZLH010000114.1:5641-7663 GCA_964478795.1 uncultured Bdellovibrionales bacterium
ACCGCCTCGGCGTCCTTCAGAGTATCGCCAATTAATAAGGCGGAGAGGTCGGCATAAACATTAGGATTCTTGTAGGTAACTTCCATAGCGGAATCGATCCAAGGGTTGCCTAAATGGGCCATCACAAATGTGGTTTTGGGAAAATCCACGGCCACTTCATCAATGGTGAGGGGGTCAGCATACTTCAACTTCGCCTTTTGCGAATAGGTATCTCCCGTGTGGAAAACTACTGGCACATTGTATTTTTCCGCCAATTTGTAAAAGGGGCGATAGCTTTTATCGTAGGCATATTTGTGAACGTAGCCCAGATAGACTTTAATGCATCTTGCTTCTTTTGCCTTAAGGGCTTTTTCCGCTTTGGCTAAGGAAGCATTAGCCCGCAGTCCGTAACACTGAAACACCGGAAGCTTTTTGATGGTCTCCGAATGTTTATAAACGCCATCGTGTCCGTGAGCCACGGCACCGACTCCGTTGATCTCTTTCATTTCTTTCAAAAACTGTTCTTCGGTCATGGGAATTTTGGAAAAATCCTCCAGTCCACCGGGAAAACTAGCATGAATGTGGGCATCAATCACCGGAAGCTCGGCGTGAGCGGTGGTCAGAAACAACAGTAGAAATAACATTTATCGGTCTCCTAATTTGATAATTGTTTCCCATTCTTTTTCGGTGACAGGCATTACCGAGAGTCGGGTGCCCTTTTGTACGAGCGGCATTTTTTCTAATTTTTTTTGCTTTTTCAAAAGGTCCAACGGCAAAATTTCGGAAAATTTTTTTACAAATTCCACTTCCACTTGAAGCCAAATGGGCTTTTCCGTCGTGGCCTTCGGGTCATAGTATTCCGATTTGCGGTCGAACTGGCTGGGGTCCGGATGGGCTTCCCGAGCAATACGACAGATTCCGGCTATGCCTGGCGGTTCGGCATTGGAATGGTAGAAAAGCACTAAATCGCCGACTTTCATCCCATCGCGCATATAATTTCTCGCCTGATAATTGCGCACACCATCCCAGCCAGATCGCTTTTGTTTTTGGAGATCATCAATGGAGAAAACGTCGGGCTCCGACTTCATTAACCAGTAGGCCATATTTATTCTTTCAGCACCTTGGCGAATAGATCATTTTCAAATTCTAGGTGGGCAATCTGGGTGAAGCGATCGATGTCCATGGCGATGGTCACATCTTCTTTACCCGTGGGCAATTTTTGCGTCAGGTGGGCTGGGCGACCGGAGGCGATAATTCTTTCCTTCGCCTGCTCAGCACATTGGCGCACAAATTCCGGTAGATTAGCAAAGCCCTCCAGGGCAGTGGCCATGGCTTGGGCGGTGATTTCGTCTTCCACATGTTGCCATTCCGGTATCGCCGCGGGGATAAGGGTGATCGGTTGATTTAACGCCGAAAGGTGCACTACTAATGCCGAAAAATTTACCAGTGAGCCCACATAAACTTTTTGAAAATTTCGGGCCGCAAACATCGCCGGTGTACCCGTGGTGGTGGCCACCAGAGATTTATTTTCGTCGCGCCAAGGATGTAAAATTGCTTGATGAGGAGAATTGTCAAATCGTTCCGCGCAGTCCACGGGCTGTGAGAGTTCGGAGAATACGCGCATTTCGCGGACCCGCGGCTCTTCCATTACAGATTTTAACGAAGGGGCCACCCAAACTTGGGGGCGTTGGTGGAGTAGGGTGTGAATCGTCGTGGAACAGCGAAACACATCAAACACCACAGCCACGCCCGCGGAGGAGGGAAACGGCTCTAACCAGGATCGGATTTCTATCATCCTTCCTTTTTACAGGTTCTTTTGCATTTTGCAGAATACTCTTTGATTATTGCCCCACTGCGCAATTACCAAAAGGGAATCGCCCTTAGCCTTGAGCCAATATTTCCAGGGATTGGTGGCATCGGCCTCATTCATATTCACATAGGAATAGAAGCGCTCCATCAAAAGTTTGCGGTTGGGGGCATAGAGATTCTGGTTGGCGGTGCGGGCCTCGGCCACCGTAATTTGGCCATAGGGATTGCTGGGGT
>CAYZLH010000115.1:0-7647 GCA_964478795.1 uncultured Bdellovibrionales bacterium
GAATGTCTAAGGGAGTATTGCGAGTTTGTTGATCCATTAAGGATCGGGCTGCACCGCCACCTATATAAACTCTGGCGCTGGGAATGTGTTTCTGGATGACATTCTTAATTTGTTCGAGATATTTCGAATACAGTTCCACATCCGCGCCACCGCGTTGAAAGCTATAGACCTCCTGCCCCCACGATGTGGGCGAAAAGAAAGTAAGGATGAGCAAAAGCCAAAACATTTACTGACCTCAAAGCATGGCCAAAGTCTTCTGACGTATCGGCGAACTTGGCTGAAATTTTTAGGTTTTTGGCTGATTGCTACACGGTTTTTGGTGGAGATTGGAGGTAGAGATTTGGGAGGGGAAATATTTGGCAGAGAAGGCGGGATGACTCGGCTCCGCCGGGTGGTCATCCTAGCAAGAACTTAGGAATTTGTTGTTTACGATTGCGGCCTTCTTCAATACCGGCAGTTAATTCAAAGTATTATGGCTTAACTTGATTGCGGTGAAGTGTTTGGCCAAAAGATCTTCTAAGCTTCGCCCACGATTCAAATCGAGCAGGATCCCATTGTTCCGAAGCAGTTTTACTTTACCAAAAGCCGTCAATTCAAGAGTAAAGTTCCAAATTTTCTTCGGGTCTTTTAAATAGCTAGCGTTGATAAACGCTATCCATCTTCCATTAAAATGACCACGGTCATGATTCCTTGGTAACTGCAAAAAAATCGATCATTGTGGTATCCGATATAGGCCCACCGACTTTTAGTGGTTTCGAAAATTCTTCCCGTCAAAAAATGCATGTCATTGCTAGGTCGATCAGAGGTCGATAGGTATATAAATTTGATTTCTTCAACATCTAAGCGATCAATCTCTTTCACAAATTCGTTCCAATTGGGGCGCGCACCGTACAAACGAGATTGTCTAAATTTTTGATAACTCCAAAAATCATCAGAAATGAAGTAAAATGCTAAGATAAAAATATGAATTATAAAAAATAATCCAACAAAGCTTCTAAACGCCAATTGCTTTGTCGATGCCAGAAGACTTAAAAGTAAAAATGCCGAACCTGAAATCCAAAGCGTAACGTACCTGTGGTAAAGGGGCCAATTAATAGAGCTCCAAATGAACAGCGCCAGTATTGGATAGACAGATCCAAATATGATTGTCGCGATCACATTGTGAACATGAACTTTTGAAGAACGCTTTTGGAAGGTAAAGATAAGCGAAATGCCCAGTACCATCAAAAGAGCAATCCACGCGCCCTCACCGACCTCTAAAAGGAATAGAACCTTCTTTTTGATTTCATTCAACGTGGTCATCAAGACATTTCTAATCGTATCAGCACCATGAAACTGATCTAACTCTTTTGATACGCCGATAATGTAAAGTCTAATCGGAGTGCATAGTAAACCTGGAAGAAGCACAGCATGCGTCCAGATGTAATAGATCTCTCTTTTACTTCTTGTAAATGATTGAGAAATGGCCAGAGAAACAAGAAAAATGCTACTTTGGAATCCTAGAGACATGAGCAAGAGAAATGCGGATGATGTCAAACCGACTCGGTCTTTTGGTGTCGGATTCTTGTTTTGATCAGTGTACAAAAATACCAAAAAAGAAAAGAACATTCCGAGGGCGATGGGCATTGCTTCAACCATGTACTGTGAAACTTCGGCCTGACCGAGAAAGAAAAATAGCCAAGGAAAGAAAATCCAAAAGGGTATTTTTTTTCTTAATGACGTATAAACCGTAAGTACGACAATGAGCGCAGAAAATGCGAAAGAATGAAATCGTACCGCAATTAAGTTAGGGCCCAAAAGGTCTCTCGCGAATGCAGATAAATAATAATCGATTGGAGGTTGTTGCTGAATCGCTGCATATTCGGTCACATGCCATTTTGACATGGAAAAATTTCCAGTAAAGAATTGGGTGGCCTCATCAAACCAAGCTATAATATTATTGTTGCGCGAAAACCAAAGCGCAGCAAAAACGCCTATGGCGAGTATATATCGAACGTAGTCTCTAAATGTCAGATATCGGACATTTAATTTTTGGTTTTTGATCGAAGTATTTTTGCGATAGGTAAATAGACTTTTGGAGAAAAGTACTAGTAATGAGGTAAAAGCCACCAAAAAATATAAGGAAGCCCAATGTATTTTTTCGTTTCCTTGGAGCCAAGAAAAAATTACTGCCACGAATATGTAATAGAAGGTGAATACTAAAATCAGATCCGGAAAATTAAGGTTTAGTCGATTACGGCTTTCCATGCGTCTTTTCAAATTTAATAGAGTATCAATTTTACTTTTAAAATCGCCAAATGTTAAGGGTGGTGGCTGCCCAAAGCAAATAATTGAAAGTGTTACGCGATTCGCTGATTAGCTGTGGGCTAGAAAAGCTGCGAGTTCAACTCGTCCTCGCCTTGTTCCTATCCTGGTTTTGTCCACAACAAAAAAGCCGACGCTCTTTCCGGTCGCGTCAGCTTTTTAATTATGGCGGAGAAGGCGAGATTCACTCGGATCATCTTGGTCCTCGCCCCTTAAGGGCGCTCCGTTTCACTCCGCGTGCAATTCGGCAATCCTGTCGAATTGTCGAAATCGTCCCGTTCGGGGCTCGTTCTTCCTGTACTCGGCCACCCCACAAACTTTAAAACCCGCCAGGGTAGAGCCCGTCGGGTTTTAAATTGGCGGAGAAGGCGAGTGTGCGATGCCCACCGCGCAAACACCTGATCCGCAAGGACAAATCCATAATAACAACAACTTGGGATTTGGGCGAGCGATACCGAGAGATACCAAGCGACCTGTTTGTAGCCCCTATGTGTTAGCAAAGTGTTAGCACTTTGTATTCTTTGGCGAGGCTATAGGGGTCTATCCGGACTTGGAAAGAGCGACAATCCCAGCTCCCACCACCAAAACAACCATCAAAGATTGGATGCTATAAGGATCTCCCTTAATCACATAGTTCTTGGCGCTCTCACAGTTAAACTTTAGCCGATGATACTCACGAGGAGTTTCTAAAAGTTCTCGCATACGCGCTACGGCTGCGGGTCGTGCCGCATCTGCAATCTTCTCGACATAGACTTGGTATCCCATTGCAAACACCTCCCATGGCACAAGCCGGGAGTTCACGCCTTCACTATGCTCAAAAACCCACGGTTTCCCCCTCCAATCGAAACCAGCAAAGCAACCGTAATGCCGCATAATGAGCACACCAACAAGCTGGCGAAAGAGCACATCCCCAGGCTTCAGTTTATAAATTGAAGAAATCGACCGCATATTACCTACTTGTAAAAAGAGGCGGTTCATCACCGCCTCGGCAAAAAATTATTTTTTGTCTTTTGGCGGATACGGATCGTTTCCATAGCTATCCTTGGCGCGGATTTTTCCGTCACGCCCATGAATCACTACTTCACTGCGATCCCACTTCGCCTGTTGGATTGCATCTTGTTGAGCCGCCCTCTGCGTAGAACGAATAGAAGTTACCGCTCCGCCGCTTTTTACCGCCCAACCTTGTGGATGTTTCACTACATGCTTGTCTCTGTTACTCATAAAAAAATACTCCTTCATAAAGATTGCGGGCGGAGCTATTCCGCCCGCCCGCGCTGCGTTTTTTAAATGGGACAAACCTCGTAGTGCGTCCAGCCAGGGGTAGTTTGATATAGCCGGGGCTTAACGATTGGGAGCTTATCTAAGTTATTTACGAGGAAGGTATCGGCCTCTGTCTTTGCGATATAGCGCCGATAAGTATCAGACCAATAGACGCTTACTTTTACCGGATTAATCCCCGGCCCAATGTTCACCCAAAGTAAACTCTTCTCGGACAACTCCAAGAGGTTGACTAGCGGATGGATAGTGCAGCCATTAAAGGATTGATCGAGTTGAAGCTCCACAATCGGCGAATTGCGATCGCAGTTACGCTCCCGGACAGTTGCTTTGACTAAAAATACAGACATAAAAAGGTCTCCTAACTGTTTAAGTATTGAAACGAGATGTGAGCATCGGATTTCAAAGTGAAAGCGATGCCAGGGGGCTTGACCCAACCGTCATCTTCGTGGAACAGTAAGAGTTCGAGATCCACTGGCCACAGCGATGGGGCTAGGAAAAGACCCAGGACGCAGAAATGCTTCTTGGGTTTTTTATTGAGGTGGATTCATTCTTCCCTCCGGTGGCGTAGAGCCGAAGCTCACGATGGCTTCCCCAAATCCGAGACAATCTCGACCTAAGTAATCCATCAAAGCATCCCGGTTCCTTGGGAGCTTTTTCCAACCTCTTTGATTCATGAGGCTTTAAAAGATTGTGTCAAAAAGCTGGCGTTGTTGCAAACCGTTTTGCTCTATTGCGATGTTTTTTTTGCACCCTGCTCTACCCGTTGCAGAGCCCGATACACGGCAGACTCTGACACGTTGGCGTGTATGGAGATTTCTTTTATCGTCTTCCCCCTGCTGCGCAGGAGGATTATTTCTGTGGGGTTCGCCCGGCGCTTCCTTTGGACAAGGTGGCCCCGCTCTTTTGCTTTCGCACGGCTCGCCAGAGCGTTCTCTCTCTTTCTTGCTCGCTTAAAAGAATCCCAAAGATCCCGGAGCCGATGGATAGAAGTACCGCCCTTCGCCGAAAAGGTAATTTCTTCATCTAGGATCACGAGATCGATTCCTCTGCGCTCAAGCTCTGCGAGGAGATCCAGGAAGTCTTCTGCAGTGAAAATCAACGGTGAAAGCACAGTCAGGCTCCATACCACTAACTTAGAAGCTTGGTTGCTGACGAGATAATCGATCAGGTCATGGGTATCGTAAGAAACCTCATTCGACAGATTGATGCTACCGACGACGCGGCCAACTCTATTTGCTGCGTATTCCTCGATCCTGCTTGTCTGGAAATCTTGGTGAAGAAAGCCCAATGAGACCTTCGTCACTGCGACCACGGCAGTTGTTCTGCGGTCATGAGTGACGTGTTCAATCATCTAGCAATCCTTTGAGTTCTTTAGCTTGGTCTTTGATGGCCCAATCCAGCATTTCCGAAATCAATGCGTTTGGCGTTTTGCGATAGACACGGCTGATCTTCTTCAAGAGAACTTTGTTTTCTTTCGGGATTCGTATCGAAAAAGTCACCTGTGCCGGAGTCGGCTCCTGTTCAGAAGTCTTAAACTTAGATCGCGGCCTTGCCATTATCATCACATGTTAGCCAACATGTTATTCTAAGTAAAACAATTACTGGTGTTAACTTCCGATTACCCGCAATCCAAACGCTGAGTCGAGAATGAGGAAGAGGCTCCTGCTAGTAATCAAGCCACATTCGGAAAGACTAGCTACTTAGTTACCAAATCCCCCACCGGCCTCGCCCACCGGCACATCCCGGATAGATCCAACTCCAAGGCGAAGCTGATCACTTGAGGATCTTCGCTGGGCTCCTCCTTCACCTTCACGCTCTGCCGCAGATACTCCGTCCACACCCCATCCTTCTGCTCCACGGCATCTGCAATCCGAGTTGGCCGAGATTCAGCGAAGAGACCAGCATGGTTTGGGACGAGATCCTTGGCGGCTGCTTCACTCGGGAAGAGAACTAGGTGCCGCGTCCAGAAAACCAGTTCAGCGGCCTGGAAGGCAATTAGCGGGTGAAGCTCTTGGTCGTCATCGGTTTCAATCTTGTCTGAAGCGATAAAAAACTTCCTCTGGAAGTTCGGGTAGCCGACCGCCCGATCCTCCCTCCAGTTGAGAGATCTATTCAAAAAGATCTTTTTCGTTTTTCCCTTGGCCGCATAAAACAGCAGCACTTCTTTTTCGGTGGCCATAAAGTTGAACTGATCCCTGACCACTTCATCCTGGCGAGCCAGAGTCTCTTCCTTAAAAAGATCTCGAAGGCCATCAGGCGAGTTGGTTTTTACTCCGAAGAAATAGAGCCCGTAGTGAGATAGCTCAGTTGAGCCCTTGCCCTTACTCTTCGGCTTCCAGGAAAACGCAGCGGAGTCGTAAAACGCCTGAACGGCCTTCCGTCCATGAGTCAAGGCTTGATCCTGATGGCTTCGGGCAGTGCTAAGTGGCGTTCCAGGATAGGACTTTGGAAGGATCAGCTTTATTGAGTGGATCATCTTCCTCACGGGGGATTTGCTCTGGCAGTAGTGATCGAAGAGCAGTTTAGCGTTTCCTTCACTGCTCTGGCTGAGTTTGTCTTTTACTTCTTTGCTTGCAGTATCGAGGGCCGCGACAGGCTCAAAGTCACTGATGGCATTATCTCCATGGAAAACGGTGCCCATGAAGCCGGGTGGAGTCTTGAGCTTGTCACCCGCATGGGAAACCAATGTGAAAAGAAATGCCAGCCCGATCCCTATGGCTCTCATAACCCCTCCAGAACAATGTCAAGGCTCTCGGGAAGCTCCGATACCGGTAGCTCCTTCGGAAGATGCTTGATCGCTCGAATGATGAGCTTCGTATCTCCCGGCTTTAATAGAAAGGTCTGTGGGTTCGTATTGCACCGGATGATCCTCGGAGAGCTTCCCTCAATAAGAATCGACTCACAGGCTGGAACCGTGGCAATCGTTACCCGTCGTTTGTTACTAAGGGCTACCGCTGGCCCGGATGACTTTGCCGATTCCTCAGCGACAGTAACCTTGCCTAGATCAAATCTGCATGTGATCCACGCATTGGATTGGGTCTCCGTTTCTTCGATGGCTTCGCGGATTGGATCACACACCAATCCCGAATACTCCTGCCGTTGGGAAACTTGCTCATGGAGAGCCACGTCCCTCTCGGTCTGAATGCTTACGGAGGAGACTCCAATCTTTGATTGAATGGCCGAAGCCGCCGTGAGCCTACATTGGTCTAGGGCTTCTTGCCTTGCGTGGTAAGCGGATGGGCCAGAACCCCGGCAAGATACTTCGTAAAAGCTGCCACTGAATCGCTGTCCGTTTTCAGTGAACCAAGAAGGCGCACCCAACCCCAGACGAGGCAAAGCTATCAGCAGTGCCAGCATCCAGGGCCACACGCTTACTCTTCCTCAGCTTCAGAAGCAACTTCACGTTCCTCACCGGAAGATCCATTTGCCATTTGTTGCCAGTGTTGGTTCACGACCTTTTGGAACGCCTTCGAGGCTTGCTTTTGCTCAACCGCACCCCGGAGAGCTTTCTGGATGGCATCTTTAAAGTCAGCTTCGGTCATCTTCACCTCGCAGAAAGCCTGAACCTTTGTGATCCGATCTCCAGAGTCAGTTGTTGTGGCCACCTTTTGATGAAAACGTCTACCAGGGATCAAGGCTTGGGTTGTGAGCTTGGAGGTTTCGCTGCTCAAGTATCGAAGCTGCTGCGATCCGGGGCCAGTTCCTTCTTCTGCAATCTGGCTAAAGAACTCCAGCTTCTGTTGGATGCCATTTGCAATCTCTCTCTTAGCGTCGTTCTGGCAGACCTTGAAAAGTGCGCTCACACGATCATCACCACGGCCTTCAATGGAGCCAACACTATAGACGTAGCCGCCTTCAAAATAGAAAGGGGTCTCTTGCCCCTTCTCAGCCCAGGAGGGCAAATCGTCGCCATTTGAGGTGGATACAACCTTATCCTCCGAGTTCTCCGGGGTAAGCTTCTTCGGGGTGCTTGAACAGCCCGTTATGATTGCCAAGGTTGTGATAGCCGCAAGTGTCTTTTTCATATTTCCTCCGTCTTTAAAATCCAAGTTTTGATCGAGCTTC
>CAYZLH010000116.1:0-7615 GCA_964478795.1 uncultured Bdellovibrionales bacterium
CCTGCACCAAAAGTGTAACACACTTCCCTGTACAGTTTTTGGGGGTCAGGTCAATACGTATTGTCTGTAGCCATTTGCGGCCATTTGCCGCTGCAATATTTCCATAAACAAATTGGTGCCGCTAAAATGCAAAAAGTCCCAAGAGTGTTGGGACTTTTTGCGTAAAATCAGATTTTATTTATATTAGAGCGCGGAAACTTCCACTTTCGATCGCGCATCGCGGAGCGATAGGGCCGCGGCCTCGGACACCGGAGCCGGTACCGGTTTGGTTTGCGGCATCGACATCATCAAAGCCACTAACTCCTTGTACATCGAGAACTTTACCGAATACTCATTCTCTTGCAGCACCACTTGGCGCGCCATCTGCTGAGCTGTGTTTAAAACGATCGGAGCTTTCAGATTGGCCGTCATCTGGGTTACGTCGGCCGGAATCGTCAAGATGCAGTAAACCAAAGTGTCTTTATTGTTGGCTGATTGGATTTTCAGCGCCCGCAATTCATTGGCGGAGAGGCGAACTTTATAGTCACCCTTAAATAATTTCGGTTCTAAAACCGGGAAGGCCACATCGGCTTCGTCCACCGATTGTAACCACAGAATTAATGTTTCATCGGAGGGATCCACGATGAAAAACTTTTTTAGGCCTTCAAATCCTAGCAGGCCCTCCGTAAACTCCACGATGTCATTTTCCGCCACATCAAGAGCTCCGAATCGACTAGTCTGTACTTTCATTTTTCCCCCAAAAAACATCACTGCGGGTCCACCTCTTTCATTGTAAACCTGGATTTCAAGTTTCCACAACTATCTAACGCCGAGGATTAGAAAAAAATGTGATTTTGGAGAAAATACCGACGAAAGCTCTTTCGTAACGAGAATTAGGAGCCTTTTCCTTCGTTACTACCACCGGCCGAACCGCCTCTTTTGAGCATTTCCGCTACCTGACTAACAGACTTAGGCGAAGCCGTAGCAGCCTCTTTATTGGAAGTTTGGATGGCCTCGTAGACTTCTTGGCGATGAATTTTGGTTTCTTTTGGTGCCTGGATGCCCAAACGGACTTGCTTGCCTTTGATCTGAACGACCATGATCTTAATGTGGTCGTCGATGGCGATGGATTCTCCGAGCTTCCTTGTCAAAACTAACATAAAAAAAACCTCTCATGTCCCTATGAAGGATTCCGTCCTGGGCTTCGGTTGAATAACCGATTTCCGCAGCCCTGGCAATGCCCTCAGTGGGTTATTTCAAAAAATCTAACAGGGTGGGTTGAATCAATTTGTTCGAGGCCTGTAGGCTGGCGCGCAATACTGTCTCCTCCCGCGCCATATCGGAAACCACCTGAATGATATCGGAGTCCTCAATATTCGATTGCAGCTCTGCATTAAATACGTTCTTTTTGCCCATATTCGCAATCGCCGTATCAATTCCAGCTGTGCGGGCCCCAACTTGTGCTCGAGTGGTAATCACGCGATCGCGAATCTTATCCAACGGTTCCAAGGTGGAGCGAATGAGATCCACATCGTTGGTCATCAAACCCACCCGTAGAGCATCCAAGGCACGGAAGATATTTTGATCCGAGTTGGCTGGATCCACCACGTTCATAGCTAATTCTGGGGATGCGCCCACTTCAGCCGCAGTACCCGGTGCTTGCTGCGGCACTTTATCTTTTTTCTTCCCTAGAAAAATCTCGTCCCCTGGAATGTTCATTCCCACAAACACATCTTTTTGCACTTCCACGGTGATCAAACCATTATCCCCGGCATACTTTCCATCGCCCTCAAATGGCGGCACGTTGGTGCGATAGCCACCAAAGATGAAACGCTCACCCAAGCGGCGATTGGCAATGGCACTGACCTCACTGGTGATATTGCGGATTTCTTCGGCCACCATCATCCGCGACTCTGGACCATTGGCCGCCGAGCTCGCCTGACCCAACGCTAACTCCTTCGCACGCACTAATAAATTGGTAACTTCTTCGAGCGAAGTATCTGTGTAGTTCAAAAACGTTTTCGCCAAATTGGCGTTCTTTTCAAATTGGCTGTTATCCAAAGACTCGTTGCGAATCGACATTAACTTCACGTTGCCCACAGGATCATCACTGGGCGTGTTTACACGTTTCATCGTCGAATTTTGTTTTTGTAATTCATTCATGCGAAGGCGCGAACGATTTAGCGTGTCCTTCACTGTATTGAGAGTTGAATTTTCACCTACTCGCATGGGTCAAAAGCCTTTCTTATCGAAACGTAGATAAAACAGTTTGCATCAATTCGTCGGCCACACTCAAAACTTTCGCGCTGGCGGCATAGGCGTGTTGAAAACGCACCAAGTTCGCCGTTTCTTCGTCGAGGTTTACGCCCACTAACGATTCGCGCACGTTTTCTAGCTGGGTGAGCACATCTTTTTGAAATACGAGAGAGCGCTTGTTTGCTCCCGTTTTCACGGCCAGTTCACTCACCATTCCGTTGTAGACATCTAAGATGGATGAGCTGGTATCGCCAGCCACACCACGCAAATCACCAATGCCCGAGAGGGCGATGGCCATACGGTTGTCGCTTTCCGCGCCCGGCTCTTTCGCGGCGGCGATGGCATCGAGACTATTTTCGATATCGGAACTGATCCTCATATTTTGCGCAGCCGATTCCACACTGGTGGGATCGTCGAAAAAGTTCCGGCCCGAAACGCCATCCAAACCAAAACCCTGGCGATGCAAGTTATTCACTTCTTTTGTAATCAAAACGGCGATCTGATTGATTTTGTCTTGAGCGGCCACCAAGTCTTGATCGCGCACTTCCAAGAGTCCACCTAGTCGCCCTGTGCGTAACTTTTCTGTTAGCTTGGTGGGTACCGGCTCGCGCACGAAAATATCAAGGCGCCCTTCCTTCTTTCCCGTTTCGGGATTGGGGGGCGTCCGCATCACTTCCAAATCCTGCACATTTTCTCCGGCCACCAGAGCGATCTTGCCCGCCATCGTCACAGTTACGCGGCCGTTTTGATCTTTCGATGTGGAGATATCAGCCATGGCACCAAGCTTTTTTAAGGCCAGATCTCTTTTATCGTGCAAGTCTGGGGCAACGGCCCCACCCAGCTCGGCCCGATCGATCATCATGTTCAAATCGCGAATTTCCTTGGACAATGAGTTGATATCCCGCACATAACCTTCGATGCGGTTATCGATATTGATCGCTACCTCTCTTAATTCGTGGTCCATCCGCTTCTCGTCGGAAGTGAGCTGCGCGCTGGCCTCGCGGACGCTGGCCCGAATCGCTGTGTTGGCGGGATCAGTGGAGAGTTTACGAAATTCGTTAAAAAACTTGGCGGCCAAGCGATTCAAACCGTCGTTATTACTCTCATTGAAGATCTGCTCGGTTTGTTGCAAGTAAATGTCTTTTTCTTCCACGTTGTGAAAGTTTTTTGTTTCGCCCTGAATCCGTCGCTCTAGATATTCATCGCTCACTCGCGAAACGGCTTTGGCCCAGGCTCCGGTGCCTACGGTTAGCCGGCCATTGGTCACCACCGGTCCAGCAGTTTGATCCACATTTTGGCGCGAATAGCCTTCCGTATTCACGTTGGCAATATTGTGTCCAGTGGTCGTCATGGATTTCTTACTCACCATGAGTCCACTTTTGCCAATATTGAACATGTTTACAGAACCAGCCATCCTAAGCTTCCTTGCTCAAAAATCTAGCGCCCTGCTCTTTTGCTCCAGAGCCCATATTCCCCTTGGGGCCATAGACTTGAGCCATATCCGAAGTTAGTCCCAATATATTTTTCTTTAGCTGTTGCGCATCTTTCAATGCGCTCTCGATGAGAGACTTATTTTCCAAATTCATCTCAGCCGCTTTTTTCACCATGTGTTGAAGTGCCAACTTTAAGCTCATTAAGCTCTCGTATTGGTCGGTGCTGGCAATTCTGGTGGCCACCACTTCCATAGTGATTTCTTCTTCTTTCAGTCCGAGGAAATCGGCTGCTTCTTTATTCCATTTTTTACGGCGAAACTCCTCCCGATGGATTTCATCGAGGAGCGCCTCTTTGGAATACGTGCTTTCCCGAACTTCTTTCAGGGCAACTTGAATAAGATACTCTTTTTCAATTCTCAGCAGATCCACCAACTGGCGATACAAAGCCATTTGATGCTTCAAATTTTTTAAGAGTTCTTCGAGATTTGGTGCGATACCTTCCATGGTCTTCCCCCATCATCCATGACGAGAGCAGCAGCTAATTTTAAGAAAGCTCCTGCATAATGTTTTCGTTAATCATTTTATCGGCAACTTTACCGAAGTCTGGCTTATAGGTGCCGGCCTTAATCATTGCCTTGATGCGATCAATTTTTTCTTGGTCGGTGGCATCAGCTTTGGCAATTTGATTGGCTGTGCTCATCGCCTTGGCTTCAGTAGAAATTTCCACGTTAGAAGTAGCGCCCGCTGCCGCTGCATCCTGACTTTCGCCAGTTTCCGGAGTTTTTGTTTTGGCCACTTTATCTCCGCGCTTGGAACGCGCAATTTGCGAAAGATCTACGGAGTCTTTGTGATTATTTACCTTCATTGCAATGTCCTTCCTGAACATCTCTGAGGATTTCTCCCCAGATTCTTCCTTACAGATTAACACATCTGGCTATATTTCACAGCCACCTTATTTCTTGATCACATCACTTTTATTTAGCTCTCGTACCTCGGGATTTGCCTGTGGTGGCGTGGGGTTCTGCATTTCTAAAACTTGATTGACGATGATTTCCGCCAAGCCAATTCCTTGAGTTTTTGCGGCGGTTTCGGCGTAGTGATCGTCGAGCATGCCACGGAAAATTTGGTAGCCACGATTGTTGGCCATTTCCGGACTCTCTTGCACCGTTTTTCGCATGTTACGTAACATTTCTTTGAGGAAGTTTGCTTCCATGCCCTCGGCAGCCTGCCAAAGCGGAGATTCCTTATCGATGGGAGCCTCCCGCATTGGGGGTACTGGTGCTCTCTCAATTCGCATAACACCCTCCCGAAAAAAGAAGCAGGGAAGCCCATTCATCCGGGGCTTCCCTGCCCCACCAAATGCGTTTCGCGTCCATGCGCTCTCAGGCTCAAAACCAGAAAAAATTGAACGCCATCCATGGCAAACTAGCTTTTTTCCCGTTTCCTGCGCGAGCCCTTTGGATTCAATCCTTGAATCACGCATCTAAATTTATTAATGCATTCTCCTTGCCAAAGTTTTTTTGGCGTCAGAGAACTTCCAATTCCCCTTCCAGCGCTCCGGCTGCTTTCAGTGATTGAAAGATGGCCGTGAGGTCTTTTGGACTCACTCCCATCTCATTCAACACCTTCGCCAGATCCGAAACGTTGGTAGTGTTTTGAATTTCCAAAACTTTTTTCCCGCCGCCCTTCGCTGCAGGTTTGGCATCGCCCACCTGAATGGCGAGATCGCCATGGGCCAGAGCCACATTTTTAATTCGAACTTTTCCTCCGGCTACCACGGTGCCGGTTTTTTCATTGATCACAACCTTGGCGCGAGTGTCGGTATTCACCGTCAAATTCTCTAACACCGCCATTAATTCGACGGCATTTCCGTCGTAGGAAAAGGGCACGATCAAGTCAATGGTGTTTTGATCCACTGAGGTTGCGTACTTCCCACCCAATTCCGTATTTATGACTCGGACAACTCGGGCCACGGTGGTGAAATCGGGCTCGTCTAAACTCAAGCGCAGCGCTTTCTTATTGGCAAAGTCACCGGGAAGCTCTTTTTCCACAATGGCCCCGGCGGCAACGCGACCGGAGGTGGTAAATTTGGCGCTCCCATCAGCAATGGTTCCTAAGCTGATTTGACCTTGAGCCACCGCATACACCTGTTGATCCCCGGCCCGCAGCGGCGTAACGAGCAGTGTACCACCCTCCAGTGAAGCCGCATCGCCCACACTGGAAACGGTAATGTCGATTTTTTGCCCAGCACGAGCAAAGGCCGGAAATCTAGCTGTCACAACTACGGAAGCAACGTTCTTGGACTTTACCTCCGTCTCAATATTCATTCCCATTTTGCTAAACATCCGATTTAGCGCCTTGCCCGTCACATCGGCGCTAGAGTCACCGGTACCCTTGAGGCCCACCACGAGGCCGTAACCGATGAGGAGGTTTTCTCTAACCCCTTTTACCCGCACGATGTCTTTGATCCTTGCGGCCTGAGCAAACTCAGCGGCCAAAAATGCTGAAAGAAAAAGAGCAAACAACCAGATCTTCATTGGATCACCTGCGTTTTCATGTCTAAGAAGGCCGAGCTCTTCACTCTGCCGTTTTGATCAATGTCACGACCATTCACTAGGGAGACCACTTCCACTACTCGCGTTTGGCCCCGATAAATTACTCGTTTTTGACCAACCATTCGCACTAAACCATTGCCGAGATTTTCGGCCACTTCCATGCGCACGAGATCATCTTCCTTGCCCCCTGAGGCCAGATTGGTTTTGGCTGCCTCCTCGGCGGCATCTTTGGCTTTTTCTTCCGTAGCCTTATCCTGGGCCGGAGCTGCCGCGGTTTTTCCATCGGCTCCAGGTTTATTGGCATCGGCTGCGCTAGCTGGCGAGCGCTTCAATTTGCGTTGCTCCGGTGGCAGCGTCATCCACAGTTGGTATTGAATTTCGCGTTTTAATTCTTTTTCCACATCCACGGTTACCAAATCACCTGGTTCGCGTTGCTTGTTATGAGCGAAAAGGTAATTTTCTTGGCCTTGGCCGTCCCACAAACTATTCTCCGCCTCAGCGGTATCGCGAAAATCCTCTTTTGTTACTCGACGGTATCCACCAGAGGTGGCCGCACCAGGCAGCACACCATCTTCAAAGCTCGCCAACTTTCGACCATAGCCACGTACGACCTTGGGCTCGATAGATTGAACGTTATTTGCGCTTAGCCCATTCAAAGTTTTGGGTTTATACGCATACGTGGAATCACTATCACCGTTATCGCGGTCAGTATCACGATCGATAGCCGCACTTTCCTCGCGAAGAGAATTGATCATGTCGGCACAACCTGTGAAGGCAAACACAATCCACGCAAAAATTAGCAGGGAAAAAATGGCCTTCATAGACTCACCTCCATCACGCCTTCCGAAACTAATTTACCAGTCACAATCCTTTTCGAATTTCGCAATTTTGCGCGCCCCTCTTCGCCAACAGAAAGAGGATTGAGTATGGCGCCATCGGCGGAAACGCGAATACCACTTTCCGAAACGAAAACCACCTTTAGCGCCTGTCCGATTCTGGCGTCGGGAATTTTCTCCAGAGTGGAGCGCGTCAATGGCGCACCTTCTGTCAACAAGCGCTTAGTCTTGGCTTTACCCAAGAGCGAATCAAACTCCTCTTTGGTACTCACTGGCTCGTCGCGTGCCTGGGTCAGCTCGATTCGCCGCCATTCAAAATCTTCCGAGCGAATCGCGCTCCAGGGGGAAACTGCACGCTTAGCCACTAACACTTTGCCAAACCAGCGAATATTGTATTTCACCCAAATCAGATCCTTGGAATCTGTTTTGGTAATTTTGAAATTCAGCTCACCTCGCCACCTGGGCATCTCGGCGGCCGGAGCAATTTGCAAATCTTGAATTCGCGCAAATTTTAAAGAGTCTAAGGCCGAAAGAGATTCAATTTTCACTTCGGCCC
>CAYZLH010000117.1:0-7556 GCA_964478795.1 uncultured Bdellovibrionales bacterium
GTGGGATAGCTCGTGTAAAGGGGCACGGGCACATCGTACTTTTTCAACAGTTGGCTAATTTCGCTCATCGAAAGTTCTCCCGAATCATGTCTACTAAGCGTTTCACATTGGCTTCCGGTGTGGCGGGCAAGACGCCATGACCCAAGGCCGATACCCAGCCCGCGCGTTCTTCGAGGGAAAGTGCTTGGATGGGCGCGATATAGCGTTTCACTGCTGCTTCAAAATCCGCCGGATCAGCATGCAATAAGGCCTGGTCAAAATTGCCCTGCAAGAAACCTCTTTTCCAAGTGGGCAAAAGTTTTGCGAGCGAGAAGCGATGATCTACGCCCATACCAGCAAACGGCATGGCTTGAAAAATGGGCAAATGTTCTTCGGTGAGAGTTTTGCCATAGTAACCGAGCTTGCCAGGGAAAAATCCCGCCAACTTTTGCAGCGCCGGAGCCACTTGGCTTTGGTATTCGATAGGCGAGAGTTCACCAGCGGCGGTATCAAACACCATCACCAATTCCGCGCCACCTTCGAGCTGTTTTGCGGCAGTAAACTGCAAGAGTGGCAACAAGGCCTCGCAGAAGGCGGGAAATAATTTTAAGAGCCTTTTGGATTTCGTAAGCGATCCATGATGACCGCCTTCCACGGCATATACAAATAGCGTCCAAGGGCCGCCGATAAAGCCAATGAGGCTTTTGTCCTTGGGAAGTAGTGCGCGGGTGGCGCGCGCCGCTTCGCCTTGGAAATTCAACGCCGGGCAGGCCTCGGACCACGGCAGCAATTTACCAATGGATTTTTCATCGAGCGAGAAGCCCAGTTTGGGCGGACCGTCAGCATAGGACAAGCCCATTCCGAGAGCTTCCAACGGGAACAACAAATCGCTAAACAAAATGGAAACATCGAAATCAAAATCGCGAATGGGGCCAAGAGCTGTTTCCGCGGCTAATTCGGGATTTTTGCAGAGATCCACAAAACTATATTTCTGGCGGAGGCCTTGGTAGTGCTTGTGGTAGCGGCCAGCCTGACGCATAAACCAAATGGGTGGGGTGGCTTGTGGTTTTCGTGCTAGGGCATTTTGAAACTTCTGGTTCATTGGTCCTCCGGTGTCCATTGGTAGCCGACGCCACGAATGGAACGAATGGGGTTAGTGTGGGGAAAGTAGGCGCGCAGACGCACGATAGCGTTATCCACAGTACGTTGATTGCCAAGGTGATCGGCGCTCCAAACGGTATCTAAAATCTCATCGCGGCTAACCACTTTGGGTGATTTCTCCACGAGTAGAGTGAGTAGTTGCAAATCTTTTACGGGTGGACGGTGCACTTTGCCATCGGTGGTGCGGATCACTAAGGCTTCCAGGTCGATTTCCACTTCGCCCCCGTGGATGACCTTCTTTTTCGCGTGATTTTCCAAAACGTGTTTCACGCGGAGGAGCAATTCTTTCAGGTGAAAAGGTTTGGGGATGTATTCTTCCGCACCAAGCTCAAAGCCACTCAAACGATGTTCGGCATCGGATAAAGCTGTGACAAACAAGAAGGGAGCTTTGCCGCGATAGTTTTGCGCCAACTCAAAGCCCGAACCATCGGGCAGTCCCACATCGAAGATCACCAGATCCCATTGGTCTCGACTGAGCTGGGCACGGGCCTCTTCGGCAGTAGCTGCCCACTTCACAGAATATCTTTCACTTTCCAGCCGCTCTTTTAGGGTGAGTCCTAGAGTTGGATCATCTTCCACGAGTAGGAGTTGTTTCATACGCGCCCGCCTAACTTTAGCTGGGCGCGGAAACCATTAGGTTCTTTGGCGAAGGACAGTTCTCCGCCCATGCGTTTGGCCAATTTTTTCGAAAGGTAAAGACCCAAGCCCGTGCCGGAGCGGGTGGTGTGGCGAACAAAATATTCGCCGAGCTGAGTCGTCTCTCCGGAAAAACCTTTGCCATCATCGCGAATTTCTACTTCCACGCCAGGGCTCGCTGCTTTGGCGCGTAAAGAAATCGTTTTGGCTTTGCCATGCACGGCGGAATTTTGGAAGAGATTGCGGAGTATGCACTCGAGGGCGCGATGATCTGCTTGCAGTTTTGCTTCCGATTCCAATTGTAAATTTAGCTGTGGCCAATGCACGGCTAATGATTGCACCATTTTCTGCAACGAGATTTCTTCCAGGATCAGATTGGCCTTTTCCTCCTGGGCGAGGATTAGCGCATTTTCCAATTGTAACTCCAGGCGCACCACATCGCGGAGCAGGCGGCGGAGATTTTCATTTTCGGCGTGAGCTTCTTCTAAAATTTCTGCTTGGAGACGCAAACTCGTGAGGGAAGTTTTCAATTCATGGGTGAAGGTGGAGAAAAATCTGCGCACTTCTTGGTAGCGCTTTTGATCGCCATAAGCGAAGTAGGCCAGCGCGCCACCGCCCACGAGCACGCAAGCGAGGAGAAAGGTGCCTTCCCAAAATAGCATGCGTTGCAATCGAGCCGCTTCGAGGTTCGATTCCAATAGCTCTGCTTGGCGCAGGCCCAACACCATCCACCAGGCCGAAAGGGAAAGTGTGATCACTAACCACAGTCCGGCTAAGATGAGGCGCCAGCGCTTAAAAATGTTTCCAATCATGGGCAGCCTCAACGAGCTTCTTGGCCGAAGCTCGTAATATTTCTTCATTGTGTGCGTAAGAGAGAAAACCCACTTCGTAGCCGTTGGGGGCGAGATAAATGCCTTTCTTTAGGCAGGAACGAAAGTAAGGGGCGAAGTTTTTTCCGTGCTCGGCGGGAATTTGCTGGATGGTGCGAATGGGATTGTTGGTGGTGCCGTGGATCCAGAAAATGGAGTTATGCGAACTTACGGCGAATTCAGTGCCACGCAAGCCCTCATTCAAAGCCGCCACAAAGGAGTTCGTGCGTTCCTTTAGCAAATTCCAAATCCCTAAGGATTCACACTTTTGCAAGGTGGCGAGGCCCGCGCGCATGCCTACTGGATTCGCACTGAGGGTGCCCGCTTGGTAGACCGGGCCCGCCGGTGCAACCATATCCATCAAATCTCTGCGTCCACCGTAGCAACCCACGGGGAATCCGCCGCCCAAAATTTTTCCATAGGTCACAAGGTCGGGGCGAATGTTTAAGAGTTCGGCCATTCCGCCTAAGGCCACGCGGAATCCAGAAATCACTTCATCAAACAGCACTAGCGCGCCATGGGCCTTGGCGAGGGCCACGGCTTTTTCCAAAAAGCTTTGGCGCTGCAAGAGCAAGCCATAATTTGCCGGCAGTGGCTCGAGGGCCAAGCAGGCGATTTCTTTGCCGTGCACGGCGAAGATTTTTTCGAGCATGACTTCATCGTCGAGGTTGCAAACCAACGTTTGGGCGGCAGTGCCGGCGCTAATGCCTGCGCTGGTGGAAGAGGCTTCTCCGGCTAAGCCCGAGCCCGCCTGCACGAGGAGAGAATCTAGGTGGCCGTGGTAGCAGCCATCAAATTTCAACACTTTTTCCCGGCCCGTGGCCGCGCGGGCAACCCGCAAGGCGCTCATCACGGCTTCGGTGCCAGAAGAAACGAAGCGTACTTTTTCGGCCCAGGGAATTCGTTTGGTGATCCATTCGGCCAATTCGAGGGAGTAGGGCTCGGGAGCGCCGAAAGTCCACGCGGTGTGAATTTGTTCGATCACGGCTTTTTCCACATCGGGATCGCGGTGGCCCAAAATCAGCGGACCGAAGCTCTGGCAAAAATCCACGTACTCTTGGCCTTCCACATCGGTGATGGTGGCGCCGTTCGCGGAGCGGAAAAACAAGGGGCCCACGCCCATGTTCTTGAAAGAGCGCACTGGAGAGTGCACGCCGCCGGGGCTGACTTTCTTCGAACGCTCAAATAGTTCCTGATGTTTGTTCATTCCTGCTCCTCTTTGCGGAAGGGATTTCCCTCGCGCCAATGTCGATAATTGATATACACCGACACCGGTTTTCCCAAAACTTTTTCCAATGCTGCGGCGGTATATCCAGGCCCAGAAGCATGCTGGGAGTTTTTTAGCTCCGGATTCAGCTCCAGAGCGCGTAAAAAGCTAGTTTCGCTCATCCAAAAATAGGAATCCGCCACGGGCAAAGTGAACGGGCGGGGGGTAAGCCGATAGGTGGGAAGTACGGGAAATACATCGGTATTTTCCGAGCGATCGTGACTCAATTTCGTAAACTTGGGAGCCCGGCCCAAGATTGGTGCGATGAGGGGAATTTCCTCACCCAAACCCTCTTGGCAACCATGCACCCACACGCCTCGACGGGCCAATTTGTGCCAGCTATCAACTCCCGCTGTCCACACCACTTCCTTACCAAATTTCCAATTGGGCAAGGCCTCCGCGCGGGCCACAAATAGATCGGTGCCGGGATGATCGGCGGGTAGGGATTCGCGAGTAAAAAAGGCGGGAGACGGCTCCAGCGGCCACAGCTTCCCTTGTGGGGTGGGCGGAGACTTTTCGGCCTTTTGCCAATGCTCTTTGCCTTTGCTGGCACTCAAGCCATGAAAGTGCTGTAACAATCCGAGGCGTGGGTGCGGAGTGAAAGAGATGCCAATTTTTTGGTGACAGCCGCCGCCGTAGGAGCGGAACAAGTTTCGCTCTTCTTCCACGGCCCGTGCCGACTCTCGGCAAAGAATTGGCTGCAAAATTTCTGCTAAATCCTGGCGCTCCGCTAATCCTTCGATGGCCAAGGCCCCTTGCGCGGCCGCGGTGGGAAAATAAGAGAGCGGGAGCACGAGCCACTGCAGCTCTTGCAAATACTGCCGAATTTCTTGTTGGGTGGAAGCAAACTCGGCCCGCTTTTCGCTGAGTAGACGATCGAGCGCTGCCTTGGCGAGGAAGAGAGCATCGCCTTCGCCTTCCACTAATTTGCGGATCCGCGTGTTCACATTGCCCCGCACGGGCGTGAACTCCATGGATTCCACGGGAAAGGGCAAAAATTTTGGCAAAAACTCGCGGGCGGAAAATTCTCGGCGGGGCGATGAGGTGAGTAAGCGTAAATCTTTTTTTCCCACGCTACTTTTACGCAGGAGAAGTAAATCGCGCTGATCGGCTCTCGGCAAACAACCGAAGATCGTGAGGCCGGGGCGCGCTTCCGTGGGCAAATCTTTCCAAGAGTGCACCACGAGGTCCACTTTCTTTTGCAACAGATCCTGCACGAAATCTTCGGTGAACACGCCCCGCTCGGGCATTTTCCAGAGCGGATCGGTGAGATTTTTGTCGCCCAAACTTTCTTTGAAAAAATATTCGACGGTGAGGTGGGGGTGAGCGGCGAGCAGGGTGTCTCCCACCTGATAGGCCTGCAAGCGAGCCAGGGGGCTCTTACGGGAACCGATTTTGATGTTCATGCAAAGGCATCTTCCCAGCCATAGGGGCGATGCTGCACTTCTGATTCGCGGCGCTTGGAAAGATCGCGCACGGCCGCTTTGGCCTGCTCGCGTTTTACTTCGAGGGTGGAGCGCACTGTTTCTAATTCGGCAAAAAGTTGGGAAAGCGGCAAGTAGCGCACAGCTAAATCAGATACAGTTAAATCAGAAAAACTTTCTTCACCGCGGAAATCTAAAACCAGCGAGGGCGATTTCGTCTGCCAAATTTTTGTAAGTTCGGCATTCGCTAAGGGCGCCGCCACAATCCATTGGGCATCCTTGGGCAATTTCGCCACGTCAGCGAGGCTAACCACCTGCACGCCTGGTTTGGCCGTAATTTTTTCAGGAGAGCGCACGAGTTGCGTCACGGGGCCCGTTAACCACGGCAAAATTTCTTCGGCCAGTCTTCCGCCACCGAGCACCACCACGGGCTTAGCGCTCAGGTGTTTGCGCGTGAGGCTGCCATAACTTTGCGAGCCTAAATTGAGGAGATGATGGCGCCGAATTTTTTTCACGTCTTCTTCCACGGCATCCAAGAGCGGCAACCACTGGTCGGGCCAAGCTTGAGCGGCGCGGAAATCCCGAAATTGGCCAAACACTTCCGTTTCTCCCAAAAGGGGAGAGTGTAAGCCCGCGCAGATTTCCACTAAGTAACGGTGAACTTCGATTCCGCGGTAGTATTCACCAGAGGAAACGGGGGCACCACTCACGGCACCGGGAGGCAAAAATTGAATTTGCCTTAAACAGGTACGCCAGAGTAAACCCTCCAGAGGGCGGGAATCTGGCTTCCCGTGAATGATGCTGAGTTCTTGCCACATGCAGATTAGAATACCGTAGGCAGGCCCTGGATTTGTCACTGTAATGTCACCAGAAGGAGAAGAAATTATGAAGATCGCGCAGCGTCCCAGAAGATTACGGCGCACCGAATCGATTCGGGAATCGCTAGCCGAAACGCGCTGTTCTCCGGCCCAGCTGGTGTATCCGATTTTTGTGCAAGAGGCAGCCAGCGACGATCCCATTTTATCCATGCCGGGCATCACCCGCTGGAGCGAAAAACAGCTGCCCAAGGTGTTGGAAAACTGCCTCGAGAGCGGCGTCCGCTCCGTGGTGTTTTTCCCAAAAATTCCCGATGCGCAAAAAGATTCGTTGGGCAAAGAAGCGCTAAACCCGCAAGGGTTCGTGCCGAGAATCATTCGCGAAAGTAAAAAACGTTTTCCCGAACTTACTTTGTTTTCTGATGTGGCTCTTGATCCTTTTTCCTCCGATGGACACGATGGCATCGTAAAAAATGGCGAGATCGTCAACGACGCCACCGTGGAAACTTTGGCCAAAATGGCCGTGGTGCATGCCGAAGCCGGCGTGGATTTTGTGGCTCCTTCGGATATGATGGATGGTCGCATTGGCGCCATTCGCACGGCGCTCGACGGTGCCGGATTTACCCAAACGGGAATTCTCTCCTACGCCGCAAAATATGCTTCGAGTTTTTACGGACCCTTTCGCGATGCCCTTGATTCTGCTCCGCGGGCGGGCGACAAAAAAACCTATCAGATGGACGTGCGCAATGCGCGCGAAGCCTTAAGAGAAGTGCAACTGGATCTCGAAGAGGGCGCCGATCTGGTGATGGTGAAGCCCGCCGGAGCTTACTTAGATGTGATCTACCGCGTGAAGGAAATTTCCACGGTGCCGGTGGCGGCCTATCAAGTGAGTGGGGAATATTCCATGATCCAGTTGGGCGCGAAAAATGGTTTGTTTTCGCTCGAGGGAGCGATGGAAGAAAGCGTACTCGCCATTCGCCGGGCCGGTGCAGATTTGATTTTTACCTATTTCGCGTTGGATTTGGCGAAGAAGTGGAAGCGGTAGACGAAATTGGGCTGATGAGATTAGTCCCACGGATTGCCTAAGTGGGAAAAATAGGATGAAATTTCTTCAACTGGAATAAACGATTCAGGAGGCGCTCGTGATTCCTTGGAAATCTGCGAAAGAGGCCATTGCCCTCATCCCGGAAAAAGCATCGATCTTCGTGCATGGTGCCGCGGCTACGCCAAATTTTTTGCTGAAAGAAATCGTGGCGCAGGCGGAGCGTTTCGATGCGCTCACTTTCATTCATTTGCACACGGAAGGCGATGCGCCTTATGCTGCCGAGTCTTTCGCGAAAAAATTTCGCATCGTGAATTTGTTCGTTGGCGCCAATCTACGAAATCAATTGGATTATGATCGCAT
>CAYZLH010000118.1:0-7528 GCA_964478795.1 uncultured Bdellovibrionales bacterium
GTTTCTATCATTGCCTTTGGCAGCGCTAGCGGTGTTGCGCCTACATAGTGGGAATCTACAAAAAATTCCTTTCGATACCATGGCCAAGGTTTTTACCATCTCGCGTTTGGTGGGATTTTCCTGGGGAAAACTATTACTGTTGTTGCCTTTGGCTTTGGCATATGGAGTTTTGTGCGCGTCAGTTGCACTTGGCTGGGCCCCCCTCGCCTGTTTATCTGCCGTTCTCTCTTTGCCTTTCGCCTGGAAAATGTGGCAAGCTTTTTGGAAGGCGAAGGGCCCATTAGATCCTTACTGTATTGATGGCAAACTTGCTGCCACCCGTCTGCAGTGGATGTTCGGCGCGCTCTACGCTTTAGGTTTCTTTTTTTAGAATATTAGAGATCGAATTTGGAGAATTTATGAAAATTTCACTACTATTCGTATTGCTACTCGCCGCCTGTGCTTCCCAAGAGAAAAAAGAAATTTATGACCGCACGGAAGATCAAGCGGAATACGCCGAAAAAGAGCAGGAAAATTTAAAAAAATCCTTGAGCAAGTCCGAAGTAAAAGCCCTCGCCAGAGCAATGGACACCCGAATCAAAGCGGTCGATCAGCAAATCCAAGTTCAGCGAGATCTCATCAAGAAATGGGAGACCCAAAAAGAGCAAGTGGCCTCCGCCGAAGCGATGATTGAAAATGCCAACCTGCGCATTGGCTTTCTCGAAAAAGAGCGGGCCGCGCTGGTGAAAGAAAAGGAAGAGATGCTGAGAAGTTTGCAGTGATCCGAAATTAACTTCTGAATCTTCCCGAAATTTATCGCTCTAAAATCACGTTATCAATCAATCGAGTTTTGCCTAAGAAACCGGCAATGGCCAAGGCTCCAGTACTTTGCAAATGATCTACAGGAGTGAGATCCGGAAAAGAACGCAATTCACAATACTGCGTTTGAAACTGCGGTTCCGCTTGTAATACTCGTAACGCATTATTTTCCAAGATCCGCGCCCCCCGCTCCCCCTGATCAAAGGCCGCTCGCGCCGCTTGCAAGGCGCGATAGATCACCGTGGCTTTGGCGCGCTCCTCGGGCGAAAGATAACGGTTCCGCGAGCTTAATGCCAAACCGTCGGATTCCCGCACGGTTTCACCGATGATGAGCTCGATGGGTAAACCGAGATCCGTCACCATCCGCTGCAACACCAAACACTGCTGCAAATCTTTTTGACCAAAAAAGGCCTTCTGCGGACGCACCAACGAAAACAACCGATGCACTACCGTGGCCACACCCCGAAAGTGCCCCGGACGAAATTTTCCACACCAAGGCTCAGTCACGCCTTCCACTTCGATAAAAGTATTCCAACCCGGGGGATAAATGGTTTCCACCGTGGGGGCAAAAACAATGTCCATCTGCTCCCGACTGGCCAAAGCAAAATCAGCCTCCAGCGTGCGCGGATACTTGGACAAATCTTCGGTGGGCCCGAACTGCGTGGGATTCACAAACACGCTCAACACCGCCGTATCGGATTGCGTCCTGCACTCCTTCATCAAGGCAGCGTGCCCCTCATGCAAAGCGCCCATGGTGGGCACAAAGCCAATATTTTTTTTGCCCCGTAAGGCAAATTGCAACTCTTCCAGGGAACGAACGAGCATTGTCATAGGTGAAACGCCTTTTTTACCAAACGTTCGGCCAGCGAAAATTTTCCCGTTTTTGCCCACACATCCACGGCGTCCGCTCCGCGCGTGAACAGGTGAATTTCGTTTTGATCGGCATCAAAGCCAATGTCTTTGCGGGAAATATCATTGAGCGCCAAGAAGTCTAAATTTTTCTTTTCCATTTTCGCGCGGGCTTTAGCATAAGCCGCTTCGCCGGCGCCCGCCTCGGCGGCAAAACCAAAAAACACTTGGCCAGAATTTTTCGCCTGCCCCAATTTCGCCAACACATCCACGGCAGATTTTAACTTCAGCTCTAAAACACCCTCGCGCTTCAATTTTCCGGGGAGCACTTCGGGCATTTCAAAATCTGCCACGGCAGCAGCGGCAAAGATCGCTTGCACTGCTGGCAACACTGGCTCGCAGGCGGCCAGCATCTCGGCCCCTGTTTCTACCTTCACCACTTTTCCTCGGCGGAGGCGCGCGTAGCGCTCTTCCACTGGGCCCGTTACTAGAGTTACCTCGGCGCCCAATAATTCGGCGGCCAAAGCCACGGCATGGCCCATCTTTCCGCTGGAGCGGTTGGTGAGAAATCGCACGGAATCGATGTTGGCGCGAGTGGGTCCACTGGTGACCAAAACTTTTTTCCCTTTTAACGGCTGCCCTTTTTCCAATACCGCGATGGCAGCGGCAAAAATTTCTTCTGGCTCGCTCATCTTACCGGTGCCCACTTCTCCGCAAGCTAAATCGCCAGACTCGGGCCCCACCACGCGCACGCCGCGGGAAAGCAAGCGATCCACGTTTTCTAAAGTAACTTCCGCGTTCCACATCCGTGTGTTCATGGCCGGGGCCACGATCACCGGGCCTTGAAAGGCCAGCGCTTCGGTGAGCAAGGCATCATCGGCGGCACCATAGGAATACTTGGCGAGAAAATTCGCCGTGGCCGGGGCCACCACTAAAATATCGCCCCACTGAGCAAGATCAATATGGGAGGTGGCAGAAAGATCGGATACGCCTTCCTGCAACGAACGCAATACGGTTTCGCCCGAAAGCGATTGAAAGGTGAGCGCGCCCACAAAACCTTCCGCATGGGCCGTCATCACCACGCGCACTTGGTGGCCGGATTTTTTAAATAGGCGCACGAGTTCACACGCTTTGTAAGCGGCAATTCCTCCGGTCACTCCCAAAATTACTTTATAACTTTTTGGCGATGGCAAGCATGCCCTCCAAGGTTAAGCGTTGGCGATACTCTCGCACGAATTTGGCGCGTCCGGAAAGAAATTTGCTATACCCACCGGTGGCCACCACGGTGGTGCCGGCCGGTAGATTTTTTTCCTCAAAAAATCTCGCCACCATTCCGTCTACTTGGGCGGCAAAGCCATGGAGCACGCCGGAGCGAATGGCCGTTTCCGTATTGTAGCCCACCACGGGGGAGTGTTTTTCCAAATCAACGGGTTTTAGCTGCGCTCCGTGGGCGAGCAGCGCTTCATAGGAAATGCGCATCCCCGGAGCTATGGCCCCGCCTGCGAACACTTTCTTCCCCACCCCTTCGAGCAAATCAAATTTGGTAGCAGTGCCAGCATCCACCACAATCACGCAGCCTTCATAGCCCACCACGGCTTCCATATTCGCCAAACGATCCACGCCGATGGAGTGCGGATTTTCTACGGCAATTTGAAAGCTCCAGGGCGAAAGATGAGTGAGCTCGTGATACTTACGGCCGGTTTTTAAAGAATCAAACCAGCAAGTTTTGGCGGGCACCACGGAGCCCACCACCACCGTTTGCGCCGCTTTCACTTCTGCTTCGATTTTTTGCCAATCTTCGGGCGAGCAAACTTCCCAGGCCTTTAGCCATTGATCCTGATACAGCGCCACTTTCGCGCGGGTGTTGCCAAGATCAATGAGGGCGATCACTGGGTGACCTCACGGCCTTCCACAGACTTTGTTTCCTGTACGAACTGTTGGGCCACGGATTTTACCAAGGATTTGAGATCCATTTTGGGCGGAGCAAATTTGGGCGGCTTGCCGGGAGAATAGCCCAGCAAATCGTTGATCACCAAAACTTCGCCATCACAAACGGAACCAGAGCCAATGCCGATGGTGAGCGAGCGCATTTCCTGGGAAATTCTTTTGGCGATGGGCTCACTCACGCACTCTAAAACGATGGCGAAGCAGCCAGCTTCGTCTAGGGCGCGGGCTTCACGCAGCAAACGATCGGCATCACTCTCGGTTTTTCCGTGCATATAATAACCACCCATTTGGTGCACGCTTTGCGGTGTTAAGCCGATGTGCCCTACAACAGGGATGCCCACTTCCACCATTTTGCGAATGGTTTTTATCATACTCGCGGAGGCACCTTCCACCTTCACTGCTTGAGCGCCCGCTTCGGCCAAACATCTTCCGGCGTTTTTTACCGCTTCCTTTTCGCTGACCTGGTAGGTGAGAAAGGGCAGATCTGCCACCACCAGCGCTTGTTTTGAACCGCGCACCACGGCCGCCGTATGTTGAAGCATCATCGGAAAAGTGACTGGCAGAGTGGTATCGAATCCATAAACCACATTGCCCAACGAGTCGCCCACCAACAAAATATCTACACCCGCCTCATCCAAGCAGGAAGCCGTCACCACGTCATAGGCCGTGAGCATGGTCACTCGTTCTTTGCCTTTTTTGGCGCCTAAACTTCGTAGCGTGTGTCGGCGAATTTCTGATTGTATGCTCATGACTTCCTCATTTTCTGGTCGGCTCGCTGGGCTAGCCTCGCCGCAAAGGAGCCATCTTCAATGGCTCGCCAAAGTTTTTCGGTGCGCTGGCGAAGTTCGGCCTTGGGCAATACCACTTCGGCCGCCTCATTTCCGCCAAAATACGCCGCGCTACTCACTCGCTTCATCATACCATCGACTCCATGTTCCACCATCATATCTACAATGAGCTTCAGCTCATTGAGGCATTCATAGGTGGCGAGGCGCCGGTCAATTCCCTTTTCCACCAAAAACTCAATGGTGTCCTCCACCAAACGGGGCACAGCCCCACAGAGGATCACCTGTTCGCTGAGAAGGTCGGTTTTCGTCTCCTGCTCGAAGGTAGATTTTAAGATACCTACGCGTTTTAAGCCTAAACCCTCGGCCACTTGGTCGGCCAATTCCCAGCCTTTCCCGCTGGCATTTTGCCTCACATCGAGCACGCCCATCACGCCTGTCCCAGCCACGTAATTTTCCCGTAATTTTGTGCCAATGCCTTTGACCCCCACGAGGATTACGTCATCCCCAGGGCCGAAGGCAACTTTGCCGAAGGTGACGGCGAAGCCGTGGGCAAAGAGGAACTGGCGCCCCTTCCCCATTGCTAAAAAACGGTCATAAAAGCCCGCCACCGCCTCATCGGGCAATAAAATGGCTACAGGGCCTGTTATTTCGCCCAGTTTCTCAGCGGGAAGCACGGCAAACCCATCTTTTTGTGCCGCCTGCATTCCCTGGCCATTGGGCCGGCCAGAAACGCGAACCTTCCAGCCCGAATCACGTAAATTCGCCGCCCAGGCTCTGCCTTGATTTCCGTAACCCACTAGAGTAATTTCCATAGTTGCTCCGCATTATTAGTCTTACCAAGGAACCCCATGCTGCTCAACCTGTTGAAAGCAAAGATTCATCGCGCCACGGTTACGGAAGCCAATCTCAATTATGAAGGCAGCGTAACCATCGATCAGTCCCTGTTGGCCGCTTCTGGACTCATGGCCCATGAATTGGTGCATGTGGTGAACATCAATAATGGCGAACGATTCACCACTTACGTAATTGAAGGCACGCCTGGCTCAGGTGCCATTTGCCTCAATGGCGCTGCGGCTCGCCTTGTGCACCCCGGAGACTTAGTGATTATTATGGCCTATGGCCACTTCACCCCGGAAGAGGCGAAGGCCCATCGTCCCAAGGTGGTTTTGGTGGACGGCAAAAATCGCGTGAAAGAATCCTATCAACTAAAACCAGGGGCCCCCATTGAAGCGGGCGCTCCACTTTCGAGAGAGTAATGGATTCTATGCTAATTGCTCTATCGGCCGTAGTGATCCTCTTCTTGGCGGGAATCGCGGGATTTTTGGTTCTACTTTGGAAGCGCCTTCAACCGAAGCAAGAAGATTCCTCTTTTCTTATTCTACAACAACAAATGCAAACACAAATGCAAGCGGAGCTCATCGCTTTGCGGGAAGAACTTTCGCGCTCGCTGAAAGATACTTCGCAGTCGAGCGCTTCGCAGCTGGCCACCCTCTCTCAACAACTCAATGAACGAATGAAGGAAACTTCTAATACTTTGCAAACCACGCAGGCCTCTGTGGGTCAGCGACTGGATAATGCCGCTCAAGTGGTGGGCCAGTTGCAAAAGAAATTGGGACAACTCGAAGAATCGAGCAAAAAGATTTTCGATTTGGGCCAGGGCCTGCAAGAGCTAAAAGATATTTTGAAAAATCCTAAGCTGCGCGGAAATATGGGCGAGTTTTTTCTCGAAGATCTATTGCGCCAGATTTTGCCGCCTGAGCATTATAAGATTCAACACGCCTTTCGCAGTGGCGAAGTGGTAGATTGTGTAATTCAATTGGGCGATAGCTTAGTTTCGGTGGATTCAAAATTCCCCTTAGAAAGCTTCGTTCGTCTCGTGCAGATCCCGGAAGACCAAGTAGATTTTAAGAAAAAGGAAAAGCGCGGCTTTGTGACGGCCATTAAAAAACATGCCGATGCCATCGCCAAAAAATATATCTTGCCCGATGAAGGAACTTTTGATTTTGCGCTGATGTATATCCCCGCCGAAAATATTTATTACGAAACCATCATAAAAGACGATTTGATGGATGAGGGTGGTTCGCTCTATTCGTATTTACTGTCGAAAAAAGTAATTCCCGTTTCGCCCAATTCTCTTTATGCCTACTTGCAAGTAATCGTCACGGGCTTGCGCGGAATGCGCGTGCAGGAGCATGCGAAAAATATTTTGGCTGATTTAAAGCGAATCGAGGGCGATTTGGGACAATTTAAAGAAGACTACACCATCCTCGGCAAACATTTGAAAAACGCCGCGGGCTCCTACGAAGAAAGCAACAAACGATTAGATAAGTTCCAAGACAAATTTGTCCGCGTAACGGAAATCGGTGAGCGAATTGCGATCACTGATCAAACCGAAGTATGACCAAGCTGTTCCTTTGGGTACCAGCCCTCGGGTGGATGAGCCTGATATTTTATCTCAGCCATCAACCGGCAGGCCCAGTGGAGCCGCTTTTTCCCCATCAAGATAAGGTATTTCATTTCATCGCCTATTTTGTACTCGCCACTTTTCTTTGCGTAGCTCTAAAACGTCGTCACTATTCACTCTTCATTGCAGTAATCATAGCGGCAATTTACGGAATATCTGATGAGATCCACCAAGGCTTTATTCCGGGCCGAGATGTTAGCCTGTTGGATTGGCTGGCGGATTTTGCCGGAGCTTTGGCGGGATGGGGAGTCTGTCACGCAATTTTTACCCGCTTCCGGATATCTTTTTTCGCCGAGTTTCCCCGCCATAATCTATGAGTAAATTTTTCATCTACCCGGGAATTTTGGCCGATACATAGTCACTACTGAAGACTATGCTGAAGCTATCGGGGGTTTCTATGTTGTTTCTTTTTCTTTCGACTTTTTTCCTAATGCAAAATGCTGAGGCCAAAAAAATTGACCTCAAGCCAAAAACAGAAAAAGTGGAAGATCCGGGTAGCGCAACTCCGCTTATCTATAAAGCCCCACCAAAGGAATTAAATATAGAAAAATCCGAGAGTGGAAAGATGAAGATCGCTGTGACCTGTACGGATTCCCTAGGTATGGTTCACAAAAAAGGTGACCGCAGCTACGAAGCTTGTTTGCGCAATCTCGATAAAGCCAAGCCCGAGGGCAACTTCAAC
>CAYZLH010000119.1:0-7502 GCA_964478795.1 uncultured Bdellovibrionales bacterium
GATGGTGGCTACCAAAAAGCCGAAGTCACGAGGGGTGGGGTGCATACCAACGAACTGCATTCCAAAACTTTAGAATCGAAAAAAGTTCCCGGGCTCTATTTTATCGGTGAGGTCGTGGATGTAACCGGCTGGCTTGGGGGATATAATTTCCAATGGGCCTGGGCTTCTGGAGTAGCGGCCGGGGAATCGCTCTAGGAGGGCAGATCAGCCGTAGATGACGCGCCCATCAGGGTTCCGAGGGGACCATTTCCCTGTAGACCTGGCAAAAGAGCACTTTTTTCCATGTGTTTTTCGCAATTTTAAAGTAACCAAACCTCATGACGGCAAATCATCAAGTCCGTGAAGAAGTTCCCTTTCCCAATGTATTGTTCGCCTCCGAGACCCATCCCGAGGGACAAACAGGCGCCACAGCCTTTTCCTTTCCTACGGGCGCATGGCTGGCAGTGGATGCCCGCGGTGGTTCCGTGGCTAGTTCGGAAACCTCTTTGCTAGAGCCCGGCTCCTATTCTTCGCAAGTGGATGCCGTGGTTTTTGCCGGTGGATCCACCATGGGTTTAGAGGCGGCCGATGGATTTCGGGCCGCGCTTTTTGCGGAACGGGTAGCGCAGCGAGGAGCGGTGCAATTCGATGATATACCAGCGGTGCCCGGTGCTGTGGTTTATGATTATAGTTTCCGTCAGCCCGGTCAAGGCGCCACTTCCTATCCTGATTTAGCCCTTGGCCAGCAGTTACGAAAAAAACTTTCCAAGCAGTTTATTTCCGGACGAGCCGGGGCTGGACTATTCACCAGCGCCAACAAAATTGATCCGGCGGCAACGTACTTTTCTGGTCAGGGGATTGCTTGGCAAACCTACGACTGGGGTAGTTTGCTATTTGCCGTGGTGCTGAATCCGTTAGGGGATTTGTGGTTAGACGGAAAACCGCTTAGCAAAAAATTTGGCCAACCCTTGGGTGCTCAGAAACCCAATCCCAAAACAAACACCACGCTTAGTCTAGTGTTAACGGATGCAGCCCTCTCCCGTGCGCAAATTCAGCGCCTGTCTAGTATGGCCCATGCCGCGCTCGCCGCTTGTATTCAACCTTTTCACACTCCCTATGACGGTGACGTGCTTTTTGCGGGATCAGTGACCCCATCGGGAACGAGCACAATTCCTGAAATTTCCATGAAGTTAGCAGCGGCCTTGCCGGAACTGGCGAAGGCGGCGGTGGCAAAATCTGTTTATGCCGCCCAAGGACAGCGGCAATGAAGATTGCCCTAGTTCAATATCCCATTGAAAACAATCTGAGTTTGAGTCAGTTTGCCCAGAAAACTCGGAGCTATCTAGATAAGGCGAAAGCGGGTGGAGCAAATCTCGTTCTATTCCCGGAACTTTTTTTACTTGATTGCATCGATCGTATTGATGTCTCTACCGACGCATTAGCCTTGCAAAAATTAGCCGACGTAATGCCGACATTTCTTAGCGAATTCCGCGCTTGGGCCCAAGAATTTCAACTGCATATTGTTTTTGGATCGATGCCTTGGCGCACTTCCAATGGGAAAATCGTCAATCGATCTTATGTCTCTACCAAAACGGGCGAACTTCATCACCAAGACAAATTATTCTTAACTCCCGATGAAAAGGCCTGGGGTTGGGAGGGCGGATCGGAGTTACGGCCCTTTGAAATCGATGGCCTGCGACTGCAAATTCTTATCTGTTACGATGTGCAATTTGCCTCCTTGTCTCAGCTGATTTCGCCTCTAAACATCGATGGAATTTTTTGCCCTTCATTAACGGAAGAGTTTGGCCGCGAGCGCGTGGCCATTGGCTGTCAGGCCCGCGCCATCGAAAATTTTTCGCAAGTATTTGTTGCGGGAGCAACGGGTGGAAAATCGGGTCTCTATCGCTCCCGCGCTGCGCTCTACGGGCCGCGGAATGAACATTTTTCTGGTCCTCAGGAAAATATGCAAAATGAGATTGTATTTTTTGAGTGGGATGTAACTCGGCTGCGTAAGGCTCGGGCTATCGCCGGAATTTATTCGGGGAGAGATACGTTACTTCGCACTCTGCCGATTCGAGTTGGCGAATGTACCTCGTTGAGTCCAAGTAATCATCTTGGCCACGAGGTCGAAGTCTAAACCATCGCGATCTTGCATGCGAAAATAGTCTCGCCAAGATTGCGGAGCTTCGGGATGAAAGGCCGTCACATACACTCGGCCCTTGCCAAAGTTGCGGCGAACGGTGGCCACTTCTCCAGTGGGATAACGCGAAAGAATTTCTATTTCTTTGCCCCAGCTGCTGGCGGCATCAAATATCGGACCTAACTCCCAATAGAGATGTCGATTTTGCCCTTCCCAGAGGGAATCAATCATGACTGCCGAGCTGGGGGCATTGTAAATCGATACCGATCCTGGGAAGAATCCAAGTGCCGAGTAAGTTTGCGGTCCTTGCCCGGGTTCATATTCTGAGTATTGGTCTGAGGCCAACATAGCACCGGCGCACACCCCAACATAACCGCCGCCCGATTGGACAAAGCGAACAATATTTCGTTTTAACTCTGGTACCATGGCTTGCATTTGTTGCGCGGCCAGTCCGCCCGGTTGTAGCCAAACTTTGGCGCCGCGAAAGACTTCTTGGGAGGTTTCTGTCGGTCCCACATACTTTGCTTGAAATCCTAGGCCCTCGGCAATTTGTGCCAGTGATTCCGAGCATTCTTCTTCGCAGGATCCAGCACCCTTGTAGACGAGGGCGATTGGCTTGATCTGGTCTTTGGCCAGTACATCCACCGAGAGTAAACCTAAGAGGGCGATGAAAATTCGCTTCATTCCTAAAGGCTAAACGCGATGAATTGTATGTGTCAATTAAGTTTCATTGTAGAAATATGGTTTACCGTCGATAGGACTGGAAAAAAAGTCCCCTAGTTCTAGTGTAGATCGAATTCCCATTCGAACTTACCCTTTTGGATGCGAGCCGTTTTGGCTTCGGAAATAGGGAGATCGGTCCAATAGATTACTGCCGGTACTCGATCGCTTTCGGCTCCAGCGGCCAGCCAGCTGGTCCACCAACCAGGATTGGTATGCACTTCTTGTGACATTGTCGCGCCGGCCAAACGATAGAGACTTTCGCCCTTATCCCCCACGGGCGCCGTGCAGATCCAGCTCGTGCAATTGTGACCTTGCGAACTATTAAGGGGTTTATTGGCGTCAATTTTACCTTCTGTTTTTCCTTTCACCCCGTCGTAACTAAAGTCACCCAGTGTTTCACTCTGGTGTTTTGCGGCGTTTTTGACATAGGTCTGAGTTTTTTTAAATTCTTTGGGACTAAGTTCCATAACCGTCTCCAAGCGTTCTCCGGAGGGCAGACGATAATTATTGGTGCTAACGGAAGAGATAAAATCCTTAGTTTTTGCGCCGAGACGGGTATAGAGGTGACCGCCGTGCTCACCTAATGGAAATGAGATAGTGCCGTCGCTAAAGTATTTTAGAAAATCTTTTCGTAATGCGTCTTTTTTGGTCGCCGTTAGTCCAGCTAAGGAAATCATCATCATCTTTTTTTTGCCGCTTTTGCGATTTTGCTTAAAAGTCACGTTTTCCACAAATGTCACGTTATCTGGATATAACTTCGCGAATGCCTCCATTCGCTTATTAAGGGGGCCGGCGATCGTCGTAGCTGGAAGAAAGGTTCGGTCTTTGTTGGTGACGGTTTTAAGTTTGTCGGAAACTTTGGCGTAAGCGGGAGCGCATTTGGCGTAAGCTTCGAAGGGAGCCAAAGAGGAAGAAACTAGGAATGACATTCCTAGCACGAGTAGTAAAATTTTATGTACCGCCTTCATATAAATTCCCTACAATTCCTCTAGTGACGATCGAAGCCCCATAGAAAGTCACCGTTCTTAATTTTTTCGGACTCAATGGTAGCCAACGGTTTGTCGCTCCAGTATACGACTGCCGGTACTTTATCTGACTTTGCTCCGGCGGCGAGCCAATTGCTCCACCAGCCCGGATTCGTGTGAATTTCCTGAGTGCGGGTGGCTCCCGTCAGTTCGTAGAGTGTTTGCGAATCTTTTCCAATTGGCGCTGTGCAAATCCAGCTCGTGCAGTTGTGGCCTTCGCCAGAAACTACTGCCTTATTATCATCTAGTTTCCGCACCGTATCGCCCTTGGCGCCAGCGTAGGAAGAGCTACCCAAAACACCGGTGCGATTGGTGTTTACGTTGTCGATATAGGTACGGGCATTAATAAATTCTTCGGGACTCAATTCTATCAAGGTTTCCAGTCGTTCAGATCCAGGCACCGAATAGGCATTTTTGTTCCACCAGCCAAAGTAGTCCAACGTCTTCCCGCCCCAACGAGTGTAGAGATGCCCAGCACTTGTTCCCAATGGAAAGGAAATAGTATTGCTAGAAATGTATTTCAAATATTCATCGCGAAGAGCGTTCTTTTTGGCATCACTCAAGCCATTTGTGCTAATCACCAGTACTTTTCGGCTCGATTTCACTCCGTCCATATCAAACTTAATGTCGTCTATCACCTTGACGTTGTTGGGATACTTCTTTTGAAACTCGTCTATCCGCGCTGTTACTGGGCCTACTTTGATAGAAGTAGGAAAATCGGGATTGTTGCTCGCAATTTCTTCCAGAAACTGTTCGGGCTTTTTCGTATAGTTTTTGGCGAGATCGAGTTCTTTCTTTTTGTATGCTTCGCGAAGTTTGCTCGAGTCAGCAAACTCTACGAGTGCGCCTTGAACTTTAACGGCCGCTTGATCTTTATTAATTGTACCGGCCTGCAAATCGCGTTGAATAGTTCTTAAGTCGACCACATATTTTGTTTTTGCCGAATCGATAGTAGCGGAAAGTTTTGGGTACTCGAGAAAGTCGATATGCCCACTCCAATCGCGTAGGGGCCAAGAAAAGTTTCGATATACGTTAAGCGCCTCAATCTCATCGGCTGAGTAGTCAACACCGGGCTTTGCTTTGTTGGGAAATAGTTCCTTCAGCATAGTTTGAACTTCTGGGTCAAATTTCTCAAAACTCTTTACGGCATCAAATGCTTGCAAATCTTTAGCGGCTTGAAAGGGTGCTCGTCCTTCTTGCAAATAGTAAGTGTTTCGCAAAACTTTATTGTAGAGCATCTGGAAGTTATTGTGCGCATCGCGCACTTCCAGCGCCGGGCGTTTGATGCCAGCGATGTCTGGGCGATAGGTAGTGCCGCCAATATATTTGTAGGAACTGTCGGATCCGGCAATACCAGCGCGGGTGGCTTCATCAAAAAGTTGGCCGTCGGCATTTCCGGCGAGGTGGGCCTCCATCATATCTTGTTTTTGTTTGGTGAGCGGACCAAGAAAGGGATGTTCGAAGCTGCGCGCTACTTTTTTTGTGGAGTCTTTTTCCCAGCGGGCGTGACCTACCGTCAGTTTTTCTACGGTATCATAATCAGCAAAAAAGCTAAGGTAGCCTTCGTTTTCCTTTACCGAAGCTTTTGTGGCTGCTGCGGAACTTAAGTCGAAAAAGGCTTCGCGAGGAGTAGAAATTACTGCTTGCATGGAGCCTTCGCCGAATGCCTTATTAATATTGGTGGCTACCCGATACCACTCTTCGAGGGAATCAAAGGGACCGGTGATAAATTCGATATTTCCCGTAGAATCTTTTATGAGTGCACGAGGAAGGAATTCGTAGCCCTTTTTCTCGGTCAGTAACACGAGTTTGCCGGCTTCACGTTCCGTTGGAAAAAGATCTTTCAGGTGATCGCGCACCCACTTGGCGCGGTCGGCTACAGGCATTGCCAACCATTGGCTCTTTGAAACTCCTAGCGATGGATCAGGTCCGTAAAATTTTACAATACCGTCAATCTGATCCATGGTGTATTCGCTTTCGAATCCATACATGATCTGCTTGCCAGGGACTCCATCGAGATTTTTCGGAAACCGCAGGACTGGTTGTTTGGCTCGATCGAGATCTTTTACTTTTGCGACTAAAACTTTTTTATAGAAGTTTGTGCAGGTGACGTTGTCAACAGTTGCCCCGAATGAAGTTGGCGCGATTCCAATCGAAAAGAGAAGGAACAAAAAAGTACTTAAAACCCGCATAAATTTCTCCAAGCCTTTGGAAGTTATCGGAAAGCCCAAGCGAGAATCTGAGAGTTTTCCTTCGTTACACGCTAGGGGATAGCTAAACTTTTCTTGTTGGTGTTCCGAAATCCTTTTACTCTTTAAATAAAATTTGATTTTCCAAGAGTCCAAAGGGGAGATTCCGATGAAATTAGACGGGAAATATGGTCTGTATTTGGCTGCTGCCGGAGTAATGGTATTACAACTGCAAGGATGTGCGTCCGCTCAACTGGATTTTACCAAGTCGAAGGAAGCGCGTCCCAATATTAATCGCCAGATAGCTAGTGAGAGAGTGAAGCCGATTAAAGAAGTACGAGAGCCTTCGCCTCCGGCAAAGTCGGGAAATTATGACAAGGTGGCCGTGGTGCAATGGGCCCCTTCGATGTCTGCTCCGATTGGTATTACCAAGAAAGAGGCCGAAGAATTCAAGCAAGGAAATCGGGAAACGCTTGCGGACTATATTCGCGAAGCAGCAGCAAACGGAGCTAAATTAGTAATCACTCCGGAGTTCGCTGTTTTGGGGTATCCGGATATCCCCGAACTACCGGATGAAGAAGATGAATACCGAAATCATGATGACATTCGTCCCTATGTGGAAAAAGTACCAGGCGGCGAGTCTACGAAGTTTTTTGCAAAGTTAGCCAAAGAGCTTGGAGTTTACTTGCACATCGGTTTTGCTGAAGTTGAAGGTGATCCCAAGAATAACAAGTTCTATAACGTAGTGGTGGCCATTGATAACAAAGGCAAAGTGATTGGCAAATATCATAAAATCAACTTGTTTGAATTAGAGAATGAGTTCCTCTTGCCTGGAAAAGACATTTTTACCTACGAAAGTCCGTGGGGAAAAATGGGAATTATCGTATGCGCCGATGTTTATTCGGGCTTCCCAATGGATGAATACAAACGTGCCGGAGTGGATGTATTAGCGCTCAGCACTTCGTGGGCGCAGATGAATTCCGGGATGGGTATGTTTCGGGAAGGCGCCAAACGGGTGGGTGCCTATATGTTAGCCGCCAACCAAAATTACTTTCCTGATTCAGGCGTAATCAATCCCGATGGCACGAATCAGAGCCACATCCGACAATCCGATGGTGTGGCCTACGGATACTTGCCAAGAAAATAAGACTCTGCATTTTGTAGGAGAGTTCAGTGAGCGATCACTGAACTCTTTTGCTTTTTAGTTCTGCGCGAATTGTAGTGAATATCTGAAACGGAATTCGCGCCGTCATCAGGCCGAATACAATGCTTACAGCCGTGATGGCCACTTTAAAAGTAAAAGCCACCCCCGAATCCTCATCGCCACTGGCAAAATAGCGAAAACTATTGAGCGCCAAAAACCCTGGGAGTAGCGCGACGATTCCTGGTACTGAAAATACTTGCGAAGGTTGTCGAAAAATTCCGCCCAGCCACAGACTAACCATT
>CAYZLH010000120.1:0-7490 GCA_964478795.1 uncultured Bdellovibrionales bacterium
TTTTTCAGTTTCTCGAAAAACTCGCGCCCCATGAGCCGATCGCTCAATATCGTCACAATGATACTGGGGAAGACAATGCCGACGCCCACATCAAGCGCCAGATCATGGGCCGTGAGGTAGTGGTCGCTATTACCGATGGACGGCTCGATTTTGGTCCCTGGGAACAAATATTTTATGGCGAATTCGACGGGAAACGGAAAAAACGAGTGTTAATCAAAATCATCGGCGCATAAGTCGAATCTGTTTTATCGGAACTCAGTCCATTTCAAAATCTACAGCCACTTGAGCCTGAACTTTGATCTCTCCAGAAGCAATGCGCGTTGATGCGGATTCGTCGGCGGCCATCTTCATCATGGCCATTCCCCCATTCATCATTGGCGGGGGCACGAATCCCAGTTGGCTATCGGTGATACGAATAACTCCCTTTATCTTCTTTTTCGCAAATCCTGCTAAGGCTTCAGCTCGATGATTCGCCAATTTCATGGCTTGCTCAAGGGCTTGAATTTCTAATTCCTTCCGTTTGGAAGTAGAAAAACTAACTCCGCTTAGCTGCACTGCTAAATCTTCCGTGCCTTTGCCCACTAAGGAATCCAACAGTCCTCCCACCTGTTCCATTTTTCGCACGGTCACGCTCAAGCCGTGATCAGCGCGAAATCCCAAGAATGTGCGCTTCCCGTTATTGTCGTAATTGTATTCCGGAGACACCTGAAAATGGGTGGTTTGAATGTCTTTGGCTTCGATCTTAAACTGATCTTTCAGAGTCTTTTCGATGCGGGCCATTTCCTTCGCATTTTTACTTTGGGCGGTCTTGGCGTCTTTTGCCTTGGAGGAAACCTGTAATTGAATGTCGGCCATATCGGGAGCAACGCTCGTCTCGCCCTCACCTCGCACAGAAATCATTTTTACAAAATCCGCGGCCGTTGCAAACTCGGTAGACAACACCAAAATCACCAATACAAAAAATAGGTTTTTCATATCCCTAGGAGACCAGCGGAAGACTGTGCGGTCAAGTGGAAATTCATGGCATTAACGACGGGAGCGACCATCTTTCAGCGGCTGAGGGCGGCCTTGGAAATTTGGCCTTTGCTGCTGCTGAACAGGCCTTTTTGTGGGTCGTTCGAAATTTCTTTGCATGGACTTTTTCTGTTCGCCACCATTTCGCATCAGCATCTGCCGATTTCCACTGCCTTGCATTGGTCTTTGCTGTTCTCCACCACTTTGCATTCGCTTCTGCAAGATTGGTCGATTTTTTTGAAATAGGGGTGAGTTCTGCTTCCCCAATCTTGGTGCCCGAAAACCGTCGGTACGATTCAGATTCTTTTTTTTCAGGATTTGAAATCTTTCCGATTCGAATTTTCTTGGGTCAAATTTTCGTGGCCCGCCGGATCGCTTTTCTCCACGCTTAAAGGAACTGAAAAAATCCCTTTTTCACCTCTTGAAAGCGCGCCCTGCTTTGAGCGAATTGCGGTGAAAGTTGCTTCCAATCTTTGGCCTCCCCCCAAAGCACACTACCTTCCGTCGTGTACACGTGAGATTCATTTTCCGTAACGTCCACAAAGAACTCCGTTCCTCGTACTCCTAGGGCCGCTGTGGGGGTCTTTAGTCGATACTTAATTTCGTCCCGTTCACCTTTGATCAACGCTCGCACGCTTCCGCGTAATAGCGAGAAACTCCACTGAACCCAGTCGGTCTCTGATTCGGGAGTTAGATATTCATAATTCGAGCTCTCTCCGATCCTGGTCACGCCGCCATCGCAAAACCGCAGATCAACCCAATACTTTGGTTCGGTCTCCACTTTGTCTCCGGTAGAAAGCACATCATCGGAAACCGCCTCAACAGGAGTATCAGCTCCCGATTGAACTGTTACTTTTCCCTCGAGCTCTTCGATTTGTAGGGATTGGCAGTCTGGGTCATTGGCCCAGGCGGAATAGGAAAGAAACAAAAAGACTATAAATGAAATTCTCGCTGAACTCGTGAATCAATTAATGCCCCACGAGTTCATTTTGACGAATTATTTTCGTACTAGCCAACTTAAGCGGGCTTTTTTTCTATGGTTTTTAGGCGCTCTAAAAGTGAGTCCATCGAAAAAGGCTTCACAAATGCACCGTTAACTAATTTGTGATTCCTTTGCAGTACATCCTTCTCCAAATTTCCACTCAGCATAAAAATTGGCATGTTTTTTTTGAAACCTGGCGTGTTGTTGGCGCGAATAAAGTTTATCACCCCCTCGCCACTTCCTTCACTCAACTTGATGTCGACTAGTGCACAAAAAAATTCTTGGTTACGCAATTTTATCATGGCTTCTTTTTCCGACTTCGCCCGAATCACCGAAAAATAGTGCATATCGAGGTATGCGGCCAATGTTTCTCCTAAGTCTTCATCGTCTTCGACCAATAGAATGCTTTTTTTCATGGTATTTCCTCCTTTCCTTTTTAATCCTCTATCTTGAGCTCTTCTCGTCTCGCTCGAATCAACTGACCTGTCTTGTGAACCAATTGCACAGCCTTTTCGATTCGTTTGATTTCTGCATGGTCAGTATCATTCTTGCGAAAAAGCTCGAGCAGGTGCTCAAGCTGCAGCTGCAAGGCCCCTACGGGGCTACTAAGGTCATGCAAAAAATCTCGTTCTGTTCTTTTTATCAAAATTGACCTTTCGTGCGAATCGGGACAAGTCCTTTTATCTATCGGACTTCGCATGTTAAAATTTACCGGAACAGCAGACCCGAATGTGATAAAAAAATTGTTATGGATTTTTTCCACAATTCCATAACAATTTAAGAGTCGGTAAATCTTGAGACGAGATTTTTGGTATACCCGCAGGCGGATGCCGTCACAAAATTCAGCCGCAACGTACGAGAACTTGTTAGGAAAAATTGAGCCGGTTAGGAATGAAAATTGCCGTTAACCCTATGAACAATCGAATTCCAAATCCCATCAAAATTTCCTTTCTCATCATCGGATGGTTATCTTTTGCTCTCGGCGTAATTGGGATATTTTTACCACTACTACCGACAACTCCCTTTCTCCTACTCTCAACCTTTTGCTTTTCCAAAGGGTCTCCGAAAGTGAATGATTGGATCCACAGCTTGCCCCAAATCGGACAGATTCTCCGGGAATGGGAAAATCATCGGGTAATTCGATTAAAGGCCAAAATCACGGCCACATTGCTTTTGGTTCCGTCTGTTGCCTATGTGTGTTGGCGGCCCAATGTCCCGCTCATCGGAAAAATTTGCCTCGGGCTATTGGCTATCGGAGTACTGCTATTTTTGTGGACTCGCCCCTCCCGCAAGACATTGTAAGTATTTATAATTATAGTACTTTATTTGCGTTCACAAAATTTGAATGAGACGATACTTCCCACCAACAAAGCCTTAACATCCCGCATTAATTCATATCATTCGGCCCCAAACCATGCTAAAACCCCCCTTCATCTCAACTGGAAAACACCATGCACGATTCAAAGCAGTCTCAGCCCTTTCGAAAAAACAAACAAAAACCAGCCTTGGGCGCCCGTCCAGCCACTGCCTGGAACAAAAAGAAGTCTGGTGATTCCGCACGTTCGGAAAGTGACTACCGACCGAAAGAGAAAAAAAGCTTTCGCTCTGATGATTCGGGCTATTGGCAAGATCGCCGAGGTGGCGGAGAAGACAAACCGGCATTCTCCTCCCGACCTTATGCCAAAAAACCCTTTGGCAAAAAGCCCTATGGGAACAAACCCTTTGAAAAGAAACCCTTTGGCAAACCTAGCCGCTCGTTTTCTCGTCCAGAGCGATCGGAAGGACCCGAAATTTCGTCACCTACTACCCGTGAATTTTCTGAAGATGCCGCTCCCTTTGAAAAACGCGAGCGCTCCGCTCCATTTCCCCGCGGTCATCGTCGATTCCGTAAGGATCGTGACGAAAGCCAACCCCGTGAATCCTCCCGGCCGGCGCGCGCAGAGCGTGGCGAGCGAGGCTTCGATCGAAGTGAGCGCGGTGAGCGAAGTGATCGCCGCGACCGCCAAGGTTCTTCACGCAAATCTTCGTACTTCCCTAAAGAAGTAGGAGCCCCTCGTGAGCGTTCCGCCCCTCAGCCCAATGCCATCGCCGAAGTTTCACCTGTACTCTCGGATGAAGCCCAAGCGAAGATCGAAAAATCGAAAATTACGATTCCTGGCAAGCAGACGGAAAAAGTGAGCGTTGGCACCCAAATCCCTTTTACCGATTTTGATTTACCAGAAGAAATTTTAGAAGCTCTTGAGCGCGCGGAATTTACCTTTGCCACTCCCATTCAAGCAGAAAGTCTTCCACACTCCCTCGCAGGACGAGATGTGATGGGTTGCGCGCAAACGGGCACTGGCAAAACGGCGGCCTTTGCGCTCCCGATGATAAAAACATTAATGGAAGATCCTTCGGCCATGGCGCTGGTGTTGGCGCCTACTCGAGAATTAGCCGACCAGATCGTCGATACTTTGCGCAAGCTACGTACTCCGGATTTGTCTTACACTCTGCTCATCGGTGGCGCTTCATTTACGGAACAAGTGCGCTCCTTGCGACGACGCCCAAACGTGATCGTGGCCACTCCAGGTCGTCTAGTAGATCACATCCAGCAACGCACGGTAAATTTGCAAAAAGTGAAATTTTTCGTGTTGGATGAAGCCGATCGAATGTTTGATATGGGTTTTGCTCCGCAGATTCAAAAAGTAACAGCGCAAATTACCGGCAAGAAGCAAACTTTGTTGTTTTCCGCGACCTTCAGCAAAGAAGTGAAGCAGTTGGCGCTCAATACTCTCGTGAATCCCATTGAAGTATTCGTGGGCGAAACCTCTTCTGTGGCCAGCGGCGTGAACCAAGAAATTATCGAAATTTTGCCCGATCAAAAATTGCCGAAACTTTTGGACGAGCTCAATAAGCGTGAAGGTTCCGTGCTCCTTTTTGTGGGCATGAAATATCGCGCGGATCGCTTGGCGAAGAGCTTGCGATCTTATGGGCACTATGTGGACAGCATCCACAGTGACCGTACGCAGGGCCAACGCCGAGCCGTGCTGCAAAACTTTCGTGACCAACGGATTCGCATCCTAGTGGCCACGGACGTAGCGGCACGAGGCCTAGACATCCCCCACGTAGCCCACGTGATCAACTACGATCTTCCTAACGATCCTGAGGATTATGTACACCGCCTAGGAAGAACCGCACGAGCCGGAGCCATTGGTAGCTCGCTTAGCTTCATCACCGATGAAGATCGTGGTAGCTGGGTACGAATCGCAAAAATGCTAAAAGTCGATGGGGGCAAAAGCTCCTCACCGACTGGCCGCAACAAAAAGCGAAGCGGCGGCAATCGAAAGCGTGGCTTCCGAGGCCGCCGTTAAGCGAAATTTTTTCGTTTAGCGAAAGAGTGGGTTCTTGCGGGTGGAAACTGATCCATCCTTCAAAGAAACCACGATGGCGCAACGATCTGGCTCACCATTCGTCGCCTTCACGCAGGAAATCTCTCTTCCTTTAATTCCTTTGGCGCCGGCAATGATGAACTCCCGTTGCTCTTTGCCTTCGGTCAAGAAACCCATGATTTCCGTAGCCGCCCATCCGCGAAATACGAACATGGCGTTTTCCGATTCTTTCTTTTTCTTCGGATCAGCGTAAAGCACATAGGCCTTCGCTTGATGAGGCACTGGAGCAGAAGCAGAAGCTAATCCGCGTCCCGGGGCCTTTTTCTGAAACAATTTGGCTTGGGTCTTCGTTTTAGCTAAGTTGAAGATCGCTGGCGTAAAGGGTTCGATACCAGCGGCCACTTTGCCATCTGGCTTCATTTCAAAGGCGCATGCGTAATCTTCTTTTTTGGACTTAGCATTTTGAATTCGGGAGCAAGTCACTTGATCGCCTTCTACGGTCCAGTGGGAGTTATTCAAGTTACCAATCCATTCCAAAGCATCGGAACCTAATTTTTCCGCACGTTTTTCTTGCATGGTTTTGAACAATAATTCAGCGCCGCGACCGCGCAGCATCACCGAGAGTTTCTCTCCGGCGGCTTCTTTCACTAATTGCGTTTCCGTTACGCCAGTTACTTCGGTGGCGTTGAGTTTTTTGCCGCCGAAACCATGAGCCGTTGCGGCCATCGCCATCAAACAAACGGTAAATACCATTGAAGAGCGCATTCTATCTCCTTTGCCTGGCTTAAACCGAAAACGAAGGGACCAGGCTAGAATACGTATCGGCACCCCCATCAATAACTTGAGTAAAATAGTCTAATATAAAATTACTCCATTTGTTTTAGATACTTAGAGACTAAAAACAGGTGAAATAGAATGCTGACTGGCGCGAGCCTACAACTTCGGCCCTAGCCGACACTTTTGCAAAAAAGATGTACATTTCTCCCCCCCTCCCCTGCTAAATTTTCCGGCGAAACAGAAATTGCTAACGACGCGAAGGAACCTCACCATGCAGAAAAAAATCTTGCTCCTCGGTAGCGGAGAATTAGGAAAAGAATTTACAATTTCGGCAAAACGCCTGGGCTGCGAGGTGATGGCGGTAGATCGCTATGAAAACGCGCCTGCCATGCAGGTTGCCGATCGGTTTGCAGTAATCGATATGCTAAACGGAGCAGAGCTCGAGCGAATCGTGAAAGAGTATCAACCCGATGTGATCGTTCCGGAAATCGAAGCCATTCGCACCGAGAAGTTGAAGGAATTCGAAGTGCAAAAAATTCAGGTAGTACCAACCGCCTATGCCGCACACCTCACGATGAATCGGGATGCCATTCGAGATGTGGCGGCTAACAAACTGAAGTTACGAACTGCGAAGTTCGCCTACGCGACCTCAGAGCAAGAACTAACCAAAGCCGCCGAGGAGATCGGCTTTCCCTGCGTGATCAAACCCGTGATGAGTTCTTCCGGAAAAGGTCAGTCCGTAGCCAAAAAGATGCAGGATATTGCTCATTCCTGGCAATACGCCGTAGAGGGTATGAGGGGTGACCACAAGAAGGTAATCATCGAGGAATTTATTTCCTTCGAAACAGAAATCACTCTCCTGACGGTAAAGCAAAAAAAGGGGAAAACTATTTTTGTACGGCCCATCGGCCATCGCCAAGAGCGAGGTGATTATCAAGAGAGCTGGCTTCCCGCTAAAATTTCCCCTAAGCAACTACGCGAAGCCGAACGAATGGCCAAAAAAGTTACAGACCACTTGGGTGGTGCAGGAATTTTTGGCGTAGAATTTTTTCTGACCAAAAATGAGGTAATTTTTTCGGAATTGTCTCCCCGCCCCCATGACACCGGAATGGTCACACTCATTTCCCAAGATTTAAATGAATTTGATTTGCACATTCGCGCAATCCTTGGACTTCCCATTCCGCAAATCACCTACTTTGGACCAAGCGCCTCACGGGTAATCTTATCTGATAAAGAGTACTCGCAATATAAATTCACTGGATTAGCAAAAGCTCTCGCCGAAAAGAATGTCGAGGTGAGAATTTTTGGAAAACCGACGGCACGTAAATATCGGCGAATGGGAGTTACAT
>CAYZLH010000121.1:0-4168 GCA_964478795.1 uncultured Bdellovibrionales bacterium
CCAACGAAGTGCGTCTTCATTGCGACTCGCCTTCACTTCTTGACGGATTGCTTCTAACTCTTCAGATGTGGCACGTAGAACTTTAGTGGACGGCAGCGCCGGCATTATGGGGGCGTGAGTGGGCGCTGGCGCACTCTTTTTTGCCACCGGGGCTTGATCACTAGAGGTGAAAGCAAATGGAGTCTTTTTGGGTTCTGAGGGATCCTCAACCATTTCGTCAGAGCGAATTAAATAACGCCCATCCTCCATGCGATATTCGATGGCATTTGATTTAATTTTTCGCCTGAGCGTCGAGATACTCAACCCACTTCTCAGTGCATATTCCGTTAAAGGAAGCCAATGATTGGATTGCATAGGCAATACCCCTCCATGATCCGGTGTTTCCTAATCTTGAGTATTCATGAGTTTTTTTGATTTTACAAGCATTGAGTAATCAGGCGACGCGCTTACTCATTGACGTTAACTCCTGATTCCCACATACTTTTTTTATGAGCAACCGACAGGAAATTGGAAAAAGAAAGAAGATTGCCCTCGTTTGCTCCGGCGGGGCGACCAAAGCGGCAGCCTTTCACATGGGTGTGGGTTTGGCACTCCAGGAGAAGGGATTCCAGTTTCATGGTGGACTGAAGGGACAGAGCACCACTGACTTTAATCCGGCAAACGGAATTCGTTCCTATGTGGGCTCAAGCGCGGGAAGCATAATCGCCACTTACCTGGCAGCGGGTTATTCTGTAGATCAGATCTTTAACGCCTATTTGGGCAAGACGAAACTTAGCCCCTTGAAGCCAATGGGGTATGGACACTTGATGAGCGTAAAAGCGTCGCAGCACGAAAAAGCGACGCACGCGAGTTTAACAAAGCGCTTCAAGTCTCTCACCACAAGCGCAATCGACTTGTTGTACCGGCGACAAAACTTGCTTTCCCTTTCGGGTCTGTTCACCACAGCAGGAATTGAAGCATATATGCGAACCAGCGTGCTTCCCTCGAATCGCTTCCAGGATTACGAAGCGGACCTTTGCGTGGTTGCCACTCAATTGAATCATTCGAAACGGGTTATATTTTGCAAGCACCCACTTCCCTCACCCGCCGATGACCCCCGTTGTCTTTATGAAACCAGGATTTCGATTTCGGATTCGGTGGCCGCTTCCGTAGCTTTGCCGCCAATATTTTCGCCCTATGCAATCAAAAATCACTCGGGAAAATTAGTTTATTTTTTCGATGGAGAAATTCGTGAAACTCTTTCGGTGAATGCCGCGGAACAATTGGGGGCCGACTTAATCATTTCCAGTTACACACACCAGCCCTATCATTTTTCTCGCGAGATTGGCTCACTCACTAAGTTTGGCATTCCGTCCATTGGTATACAGGCGATTTACCTAATGATCGAAAGAAGAATTCAGTCATCCATTTATACCAGAAATCAAAAGCTGGCTGCGCTGGATGCTGTCTACGAGTATTGCAAGAAAGAACAACTCGACGAAAAGCACCGGAAGCGAATCGGCGCTATTTTGGAGAAAGAGCTGGCAGTTCGACCGAACAACCGCTACATCTACATCAATCCTCGTCCGCGGGATCATGAAATGTTCTTTGGCGATCACTTTAACTTTTCAACTAAGTTTATGGAAAAAATCGTGCGCATTGGATTTATGTCCGCACTTGACACCTTAAGAAGATACGAATTTGATTTTTAATCCATAATCACACTGATGGTAGCCCCACCAGTGATCACTGATTCCGAATAACGAAGGGTTCCCGAAGAATCATTTCCCTGTAGCAACGCCCTTCCCTTTGGAACGTTGAAAATTACATAGGTGCCGTAACGTGAATCGGTCATCGTATGAGAGCCGCGTAACTTGCCCTTAGAATCGAAATAGAAATCCTTGGCAGAGTTTACCGAGGAGTGATCGGCCAAGGCATCGATTCTTACAGCAAGATTACTTACTTTACCCATTACAATCCCGGCAGTTGGGTCTAGGTCGACATCCATTAATTGGGCCAACCGGCCCAAATAGTTGGCCGGAAATGCAAATAGATTCAATCCTAACGAGTGCTCGCTTGGCATGATTAGGTAGCGATGATTGTTGTATTTTTCCGACGAGAATTCGAGTGATACATTCTCTCCCTTTACCCACTTGAGCGGCCCAAGATTGAACGCACCGTAGGAGTCGGTATTGGTCCAATCAGAGCTTCCTTCTATCTTCATGCGCGCGCCAGAAATCGGTAGTAGTTTCCCGCGACCGTCCACTGGATTAAAAATTCGCCCCTTAAGTGTGCCCGATACTATTTCTAGTTCGCGATAAGAAAGCTCTCCGCCTTCGACCATTGATAGAGAGTACGGGGCGATGGGTTCAGTGCCCTCGGAAATCTCCACGTAGCCAGATCCCGGATCCACATTGAAAAATGCAAACCTACCGTCGTTTGTCGTCGATTTTAATTCTCGATCAATTACTCCGAGATCATTAAAATAGTATGGACCCTCGGCCTTTAGGCTGGTCTGAACAGAAACCGACTTTACTGCCCGACCGGCCTTACTAACTCGGCCTATATATATGCCCTTGGTGCTTAGCTGCCGAAGTCCCAGTCTGCGCGCCATTTGTTCCACGGCGTCTCTGCTCGCCAACTGTATTTTGATCCCCGACGCAGTATCTTTCGAGCGAATAGATAACAAGCTTGGGTGGTAGCCAGACTTTAAAAACTCCACGAACACTGTTCCATTTACGGCCGGAATCTCTAACTGAAAGTTTCCGAAGCGATCCGTACGGGCTGCCGCTTTCCTTCCGCGCACTTTTACCACCACATCTTCTTGCGGAATCGACCCCTCTTTCACAAATAGTGTCGAAACAGATCCTGAAATTTTCAGCTTCCCGCTCTCTGTGTTGGCGATAGTTGCCGCCGCCACCGAACTCACTGTATCCGTACCGCCAAAACGAAGCTCGGCCACAGTGTTTTGGCTCCTCGTCCATAGATTGTGATCGCTAGAGAGCCATGTTCGCTTTCCAGATTTCGTGGCCACAAACTCTCCAAATAAGTAAGCACGCTCCAGGTTTTTGGGAATCTTTACAGAAAAATCCGTAATTCCCGCCGGAAGAATTTTTTGCACGATCGGATAGCCAACAGGGAATCCATCCTGGTCGATTCTGGAAAACACACCAACTTCAAAGTGCCCCTTTTCCAATTTCCCCGCGATCATAATTCTGCCGCTAATAAGCCAATCTGTTTTTTCTTCGCGCGGCTTTTCTGCCTCTAACTTAGGAGAGGGCGGTAGTTCTGGCATCGCTGTTGTGTTAACGGTCGGCGATTTTGCCTGTGGCGAGCCCATAATCACAGCATCTCCCGAAGATATTTTTTCTTCTGGAGGGGCACCATCCTCAATCATCTTTACTAAAACGTTCCCAGAAGTAATGACGGCACGGTCTTGTTTAACCTCATCTTTAGGCTGGAGCTTGGATTGAGCATCTTGAATGGAAACAAGAATTTCCCTGACATCCTTTTGCGAATTGTCATCTGACCCAAGAATAATCCGATCGTCTTTATTTATTTTTTCGGCGACCTCGGTCTTGGTTGAATCTGTCTTTATTGAAGTCGCAGGCTTCTCTTCAGGAAGTTTCTCTGTCGACGCTAAAATTACCTTTAAAGAATCTTGAAAGGCGGGCATCGGTGCGGGCTCAGGTAGCTGCCCGGGCCGAAAGGAATTCATGGCTACCCAATTTTCCTGGGCCTGCGCGAACGGAAAGCTTGAGTAGGCTTCGAGAATTGGGCCCACTGGTGAATATTGTGTGGGGAGAATTGCTGGATTGATTTCCCACAGCGCTAAAGATTTTGCCTTTTGGTCAACGGCTTCTCCTACAATAAAGGAGAATGAAAGTCCGCAAACAGCGGCGCTGGATATTACTCGTATTAATTTTTGCTGCGCCCTCGGTTGTAACGAAAGCGTTCCCTTCCATGGAACTCGCAAAAGATTCCTCATCCCTCTAATTCTAGCTATCTTTGCGCAAATGGCAAATCGCATGCTGCTTTTGACAAAACGTCAAAGGCCCACGCTACCGGATGAATTTCGATTTAAGTTGGTTAAGAAAATTTAGTGGATTTTCTTTTGCGCAGCTTTGAGTTTTGCTTCGGCAAGGCCCTTGGCTTCAGCGGCGGCGCGATATTCGGGGGTGCCCGCCTT
>CAYZLH010000121.1:4178-7418 GCA_964478795.1 uncultured Bdellovibrionales bacterium
CGCCAAATCCAATTCGTTTGCCATATCAATGGTTTCGGCGAGTACGGTTACTTTCCCATCAAACACTTGGGTGAAGCCGCCCGACAAAAAGGCAATCTGCCAGTCTTCGCCTACACGGTAGGCGAAGGTTCCGTGCTTCAACGATGTGATAAAATTGATGTGCCCGGGGAGCAGGGTTAGCTGCCCACCGGTACTTGGTAGAACCACGGCTTCCACTACTTTTTCGCTGACTATGGAGCGCTCGGGGGTCACTACGTTTAACACCAATTCTTTCATTGCATCGATCCTTTTAAAAATTAGCCTTTAAGCTTTTCTGCTTTTTCTAGCGCTTCTTCGATGGTTCCTACATATAGGAACGCTTGCTCAGGAAGCGTGTCGTGCTTGCCCTCAAGAATCTCACGGAAACCACGTACGGTATCTTCGATTTTCACGAATTTTCCAGGCATACCGGTGAACTGTTCAGCAACGAAGAAGGGCTGCGAGAGGAAGCGCTGGCATTTACGCGCGCGAGCTACCGCAAGTTTATCTTCTTCAGAAAGTTCATCCATACCCAAAATCGCGATGATGTCTTGTAATTCGCGGTAACGCTGCAAGGTGGATTGTACCCAGCGAGCTACGCGATAGTGCTCTTCACCCACAACATCGGCAGCCAAGATTCGGCTGGTGGAGGCCAACGGATCTACGGCTGGATAAATTCCAAGCTCGGCGATCTGACGGCTCAAGTTCGTGGTTGCATCCAAGTGAGAGAATACCGTTGCAGGTGCAGGATCGGTATAGTCATCGGCAGGTACATATACGGCTTGAATCGAAGTAATCGAACCTTTGTTGGTAGAGGTAATTCGCTCTTGTAATTCACCCATCTCGGTGGCCAGGGTTGGCTGATAACCTACGGCAGAAGGGATACGGCCCAAGAGAGCAGATACTTCTGATCCCGCTTGAGTGAATCGGAAAATATTGTCTACGAAAAAGAGAACGTCTTGATTTTCTTCGTCGCGGAAATATTCAGCAACCGACAATCCAGTGAGAGCCACTCGCGCACGGGCTCCGGGCGGTTCGTTCATCTGACCGAAAATCAATGCTGTCTTAGCCAATACGCCAGCATCTTTCATTTCGTGCCACAAGTCATTTCCCTCACGGGTTCTTTCACCTACACCCGCGAATACAGAGTAACCGCCGTGCTGGGTGGCTACGTTGTTGATCAACTCTTGAATCAATACGGTTTTGCCTACGCCGGCTCCACCGAACAATCCGATTTTTCCACCTTTGGTATAAGGAGCGAGCATGTCTACTACCTTAATTCCAGTCCAGAATGGTTCGGCGGCAGTGCTCTGATCCGTAAACTTAGGAGCTGGTCTGTGGATTGGATATTTTTTCTTCGCGTTGATGGGGCCAGCTTCGTCTACAGGCTCGCCCACTACGTTAATGATTCGGCCAAGGGCTTCGGGACCAACAGGAGCCAAGATTTGCTCATTGGTGTTCACTGCTTCCATTCCGCGAACCAAACCGTCGGTGGTGTCCATGGCGATGCAACGTACAGTGTTTTCACCCAAGTGCTGAGCCACTTCTAACACGAGGTTTCCAGCTTTATCATCGATCGCTGGGTTCGTGATACGAACGGCATCATAAATCGCCGGAAGCTTTCCAGAAGGAAATTCCACGTCGATTACGGGGCCTAATACTTGTTTGATTCTTCCGATTTTCGAATCCATTGCTTGTGCAGACATTAGTATCTCCTATGCTCAATAAATTATTTTAAAGCCTCGGCTCCCGACACGATCTCCAACAGTTCTTTGGTGATTCCCGCTTGTCGTACCTTGTTGTATTCCAACGTAAGTTTCTTAATCATTTCACCAGCATTTTTGGTGGCGCTGTCCATGGCGGCCATTCGCGCACCGTGCTCAGACGCCGCTGATTCCAAAATTCCTTTGTAAACCTTTGCTTTGAAGTAACGGGGCAACAAGTCCGCCAAGATTTCCTCGCGGCTTGGCTCATACAAGAAATCTAGAGCTGGTCCCTTGGCGGCTTCCGCCTCAAAACTAATAGGTAGCAAGGTAACAGTTGTGGGCACTTGAGAAACCGCCGAGCGAAACTCAGAGAAGATAATCCGAACTTCGTCGACCTCGCCCTTAACGTAAGCGTCGATCATTTCATTGCAAATTGCCTGAACTCGAGCGTAGGTAACTTGCTTTTGAAAGTCTTGAAAATATTCGGCTACCGGGATCTTGCGCAGATTTAAGTATTCGTAGCCCTTTTTTCCGATACAGATAAACTTGAAGTCTTCATATTTACCAGCTTCGCTCTTGTAAAGATTTTCCGCTCTCTTCAGTAAGCTAGTATTGAAGCTGCCGCACAAGCCACGATCAGAAGTAAGAAGAATCACTCGCACTTTTTTCACTTCGCGCTTGGTGAGCAGTGGGTGAAATTCGCGAATTTCTTCGTTCTTTACTAAATTTTGGACCGTATCCTTAATCGCGGATGCGAATGGACGGGCCTTTACAATCGCCTCTTGAGCGCGGCGAAGACGAGCAGCAGCCACCATTTTCATGGCCTTGGTGATCTGCTGCGTGCTCTTCACGCTGGCAATTCGTCTTTTTAAATCCTTACCGGATGCCATGGAGTATCCTTCTCAATTAGGCGTTAAACGTCTTCAAGTGTTCTTGGATGGCGGAATCCAACTTAGCCTTTGCGCCCGCTTCCAGTTTTCCAGTGGAAGAAACTTCCTTCACCACTTCTGGTTGGTTTTGGTGCAAATAGCGCAAGAAGCTGGCTTCCCACTCACGAATCTTATTGGTTGGGATTTTGTCCAAATACCCCTGGTTTGCGGCGTAAATACCGAAAACCTGGTCGGCGAATTCCATTGGTGAGTATTGTCCTTGCTTGAGGAGCTCCATCAAGCGCTGACCGCGGGCCAACTGTTTCTGCGTAGCTGGATCCAAGTCGGATCCGAACTGGGCGAATGCCGCTTTTTCGCGATATTGAGCCAAGTCGAGACGAAGTGTTCCCGCCACACTCTTCATGGCCTTCGTTTGGGCGTTACCGCCTACGCGCGATACCGAGATACCTACGTTTACTGCTGGACGCTGACCAGAGTAGAACAAGTCACTTTCCAAGAAGATTTGTCCGTCGGTGATCGAGATCACGTTGGTAGGAATATAGGCCGAAACGTCACCCGCTTGGGTTTCGATGATCGGAAGTGCAGTCAAGCTACCTGCGCCCATTTTGTCGGACAACTTAGCAGCA
>CAYZLH010000122.1:0-842 GCA_964478795.1 uncultured Bdellovibrionales bacterium
GGTAAATCTCGTGAGCTTGCGTGTTCCCACGCCCTGGTTTGTTGAATTGCGGTCTTCGCGGTTGTGAATTTGGGAGTGCCCCACTTCCGTGGCGAGTTGAAAATTTTTGCTCACGAAATAAATGGGACGGGTTCCTACGGCCCACCAAGTTCCGCGCGAATCGATATTGGGCTTTTTAGGATTCCAGTGTTCAAAACCAGAGGAAAAGTGCAGAGCAAATTTATCCGAAAGTTTTAACGCTAGATCTTGCGCAATTCGCCAGCGATAGGCATCTGATCGATTGTCGCCAATCCCTACCAGCGCGCCGCCATAAACATTCATTCCTTCGAGGAGATTTCGGCCGTGAATAAGCGCGAGATCAAGAAAACCGCCGTCCAGCGTTTTTCGCCAACGGCTACCGAGCAACCAACCTCTGCGATGAGCAAATTGTTGGGAATTGGTAAGCGAGGAACTACCCGGGGCCATTCCATAGGCTGCCCAAAAATTTAATTCCTGATCGTCGGCAATTTTCCATTCAGTAAAACGGAGATCTAGTACTTGCACGGCATTTTTTCCCACATTGGTGCGAGTGGATCCCGTCTCCAATAGCCAGGCGGCGGCCAACTTCCCTCGCCAGAGCGGAATATTTCCCACACCAGCGCCATTGCCATTCATCTGGCCGTAGTAATACCAATCAAAAATGTGCATATCCACATCGCGATAGAAGCGCTTGCCGGCCCAGAGCGAAAGGTTCGTGCCCTCTATTTGAAAAGCTTCGGCGTAGGCTTCCACGATATTGATGTCGCGCCCATCGGAGTCGTTATCCTCAAAGCTAGAATTTGCTGGTGGGAAATAGGCAAAAC
>CAYZLH010000122.1:852-7393 GCA_964478795.1 uncultured Bdellovibrionales bacterium
TTTTGGGTCTTGTCCAGTGGTTCCAGGAAATTCCATTCGAAACGCTGACTCACCATATATCGAACATTCATTGCCAAGACGAAATTCATTCGTAGGCGAACCTCTGTTCACGAAACATTCTTGTTTTGCGCCTTTGCCGTTGCTGCCGGTTCCAGCCCGCAAATAGCCGTGTGCGCTAAAATCTGCCGCAGAAGCTAAAGGTGAAGAAACAAAAGACAAAAGTATTAACAGAAATATCATTTGGGTGGCCTCGAAGTTGGTTCGTTTTGCCTCAGTACACAGAATCCGCAAGAAACAACTTCTGCCACATGCGAAATAGCCCTTAAAATAAGATGCATTTCTTGAACTTTCCCGGCCGTCGAGATACCAAACTAAGCTCGTTAGGTGGGGATCCCTTTCATGAAAATTTCGGGTTGGTATTCTTTTCGGTTTGCCGTTTGGGGGGTAGCGTTATTTCTCGGAATTTCCTTAGAAGTAAGTGCTAAGCCAGTTTCCTTTTCCCAAATTGGCGCCCGCGCTGTCTTTCGAAGCGGCGAGAGCATTGAGTATTTTTCGGGCTTTTTCGGTGCAAAGGAAAAGACTCTTTTTTTCGCGAAAGATTTGGAATCGGGAGAAGAGTGGATTCTGCAACCACAAGGCCGGCGAGCGAACTCTGTGCTTCTCAAGTTTGCCAGCCCTCCGGACTGGGCGAAATGGATTCAAAAATCGCTGGTTCTAGTAGCCCGCGACAATCAGAACAATGAATTAGATCGAACTTTCTTTCAGTTGGGCGAGTTGTTAGACGAAAAATTTTTCGCCAATGAATGTCTAGGACTTTGCGCGCAGGGTGGAAAGCGCTGGCTGAAGGTTTGGGCGCCCACGGCCCGATCCCTAAAGGTGATTTTCCCAGACAAAAATTGTACTAAAGCGAATTCGAGTTTGCAGAAAAAAGGCTCCGCTGTTTGGTGGGTAGAAGTGCCCGATCACTGGATGAACTGTAGTTATCAACTGCAAGTGGAAGTTTTTTCTCCGCACACCGGTCGAGTGGAAAATTTTGTTACCACCGATCCGTATTCCTACGCCTTAACCAGAAATTCTCGGTACTCCGTGTTTTTTGATCCCAAAGATCCAACTTGGTTTCCGCGAAAATGGAACTCTACTCTTCGTCCGCAATTACAAGCAAGAATCGACAGCGCATTATACGAGCTGCACGTGAGAGATTTTTCCATCGCCGACACTAGCGTTCCTGATGCTTGGAAGGGGAAATTTAAAGCATTTACCTTGCCCAATTCCGCCGGAGTCTCCCACCTACGGGCCCTAAAAGACGCCGGAATCACGCATATTCATTTGCTTCCGTTAACGGATTTTACGAGCGTAGAAGAAGATCCGGCAGAGCAGAAGCATCCCCAGATCTCCTCTAATTTCCCCACGGATTCGCCTCTCCCTCAGGAAGCCATCGGGAAAGTTCGGGCCCTAGATGGCTACAATTGGGGTTATGATCCATTTCATTATTTTGCTCCCGAGGGCAGTTACGCAGTGAATCCCCAGGGTGGAAATAGAATCTTGGAAATGCGGGAGATGATTCAATCCCTTCATCAGCTTGGTCTTCGCGTGGTGATGGATATGGTTTTTAATCACACCTTTTCGGCCGAATTGGCCAATGAAAGTGTGTTCGATCGAATTGTACCGCTCTATTACTATCGTTTGGATCCCTCCGGTCGAGTACGAAATTCCTCTTGCTGCTCCGATACTGCCAGCGAGCGCAAAATGATGGAAAAATTGATGCTCGATAGCCTTAATTACTGGCGTGAGCACTTTCGCATCGATGGCTTTCGTTTTGATTTGATGAATCTTCATTCTGTGGAAACCATGGAACGGATTCGCGATGACCTGAGAAAAAGAGATCCTTCAATCTTACTGTATGGTGAGGCCTGGAATTTTGGATCGCTTCTAGAAAATGGTGGCAATGCCTTTACGCAGTGGAAGGCCTATGGAAACTCTATTGGGGTGTTTAATGATCGAATTCGCGACGCGATCCGCGGTGGCACCACCGATAGTAAAGAAAAGAGCGATCAAGGCTTCGTAACGGGATTATTTTATGATTTTAATCATGAGCCCGCCAATCGAAATACTCCCGTTAACCTCGGCGAACAGCGCAACAAGCTTCTCTGGTTTGGCGATGTGATTCGGGTGGGAATGGCCGGAAATCTTCGCGACTATTCTCTGCGCGATCATCAAGGGAATATGATCCGCGGAGAAGAGATTCAGTTCAAAGGCGGCCCCACGGGTTTCGCGAAAGATCCTGAAGATGTGGTGAATTATGTATCTGCTCATGATGGTTACACTCTGTGGGATGCCCTGACGGCCAAACTTCCATTTTTTGTAAAATATCGAAATCCGAGTAATACCTCTATGGACGAGCGAGTGGATCGGCAAATTCTGGCGTTTGGAATAATTGCGCTCTCGCAGGGCATGCCGTTCTTTGATTCGGGAATCGAAATTCTTCGTTCGAAGAGCGGCGACCAAAATTCTTATGACTCGGGAGATTGGTTCAATGGAATTGCCTGGGATTTATCAAAACACGGCTGGGGATTGGGCTTGCCCCCAGTTTTTAGCAATTCCGGCGATTGGCCGTTTTGGCAGCCGCGCTTAGCGGAGCCGGCCTTGCAACCGGATCGCCAGGCGATTTCCCGTTCTTTTCAAGCTTTTGTCGATTTACTAAAAATCCGTTCCTCCTCTGCCTTGTTTCGCTTGCCCACGGGCAGCGATATCAAAAAACGCGTGCGTTTTTTGGAACCGGATATGGGTCCCATGCAGCCGCCGGGATTGATTGTGATGCGAATTGCTGATGATCTTTCGGGGGAAAAGGATTTAGATCCGAATTGGAAAAATCTCTTTGTATTGTTGAATGTAACCAATCAAGAAATAGCGTTTACTCATTCTGAACTATCCGGAATCGATTTAGAAAAACTTTATGGAAATTCCCATTGGATCGTCCAGGGACCAACAAAGATTCTAATTCCACCTCGATCTATTTCGGTCATGGGGGAAAGGTGAGTTTTCTCTTTCTTCTTTTATTGTTAGTTCCAGCGGCTCATGCACAGGACAAAGTGCATCTGTGGCATCAGATGTTGTATGCTCAACGCGAGATTCTCCTAGAAAGAGTAAAAGAGTTCGAAGCCAAAAATCCTGGTCTCGATGTAGTCGTCACTTATCGTGAAACCGAAGAGCTACGATCCTCGTTTCAAGCCGCTGCCTTAGGGGGGAGTGGTCCGGAGTTGATTTATGGTCCTAGCGATCAAGTGGGACCCTTGGCCACCATGGGATTGATCTCGCCTATTCAAAATGATTTTGCGAAGGAAGAGTTAAAGGATTTTGATTCCCTTGCTCTTGTCTCTTATCAGGGGAATCTCTATGCAGTTGGTGATGCCGTTGGGAATCACCTCATGCTTCTCTACAATAAGCGATTTGTTCCTGAACCGCCGCGAACGACGGCGGAGATGATCGAAGTCGGCAAGAAGTTTACGCGGGATACGGATGGTGATGGTCGAATCGATCAATATGGATTGGCGTGGAATTTTACCGAACCTTTCTTTTTTGTGCCGTGGATCGCCGGATTTGGCGGGGAATTTTTTTCTGTAGAAAAGGGACCCCAGCTCGATCGACCGGAAATTCAGCGAGCGTTTCAATTTGTAAAAGATTTGCGCGATAAACACGGGATTTTGCCGAAAGAGAGTGATTACGAAACAGCCAATGCGCTCTTTAAAGAAGGCAAACTGGCCATGCTCATCAACGGTGATTGGAGCTGGGGCGACTACAAAAAAGCGGGCATTGATTTTGGTATCGCTCCGATTCCGATGGTTTCCGAAACGAGCCTGTGGCCCAGCCCGCTGGTTGGCACCAAAGGATATTCACTGAATGCCAATGCAGCAGGAAAACAGCGGGAAATTGCGATCCAGTTACTAAAGTTTCTTACGGGAAAAGAGTCGCAAAGTATTTTTGCCGAAAAGATTAGCGCCTATCCCTCTCGTCTCTCGGCTCGGCAGTCTCCAGCCGTAAAAAATGATCCATTATTAAAGTCTAATGAAGAAATTTTGCAAAAAGGCACGGCCATGCCCATCGTTCCTGAAGTTCGGGCTGTGTGGGATTCCTTGCGGGGGCCCTATCAAAACGTTTTAGCTGGCTCAATTTCCCCGGAGGCCGCCGCAAAAGAGGCACAAGCGAAAACATTGCTACAAATTCGCGACATGAATCAGATTCTGCTCCCTTCTTTCCAAACATGGATTCTCAAAGGAATATTTTTTCTCTTTGGTCTCCTGGGAATTTATATTTCCGCCCGGGCCCTGCGTAGAATTTGGCTTGGTTTTCAGGGAAAAGAGCGAGTGGCTTATCTGTTCCTACTGCCAGGTTTGCTGGCGATCTTAGTGGTGATTGTTTTTCCCTTTTTCTACAATTTAACCATCTCGTTTTCGAATTTTTCGTTGCGCACCTTTCGCGATTGGCAAATTGTGGGCGTTCAGCATTACTGGGAGGCATTTACCGATTGGCGGGTGTTTAGCGTCTTAGGGAAATCGTTGCTCTGGACTTTTCTGAACGTTATCTTCCACGTTTCCATTGGAATCGCTCTGGCGCTTCTACTCGATCAGGCAATTCCCGCGCGCCCCCTGTTTCGCACCTTGCTCATTATTCCGTGGGCAGTTCCTCAATATATTACGGCGCTCAGCTGGCGTTCATTTTTCCACCAAGAATACGGTCCGATCAATCTCGCCATTGAAAAGTTTCTACACCTTTCTCCGGTGCAGTGGTTAACCAGGCCGGTGGAGGCATTTTCCGCCTGTATTCTCACCAACGTCTGGCTTGGTTTTCCCTTTATGATGATTGTGGCGTTGGGGGGCCTACAGGCAATTCCCAAAACACTCTACGAGGCCGCAAAGGTTGATGGTGCCAATGCCTGGCAAAGATTCAGAGTCATTACCATGCCGCTACTTTTACCCGTGATGGCTCCTGCCGCAATTCTCGGCGCCGTATGGACATTCAATAACCTCAACGTGATCTGGCTCGTTAGCAACGGTGGTGAACCGGCCGATCAAACGCATATTTTAGTGAGTTATGTATATAAGGCTGTATTCAACCAGTATCGTTACGGTTACGGTGCCGCTTTATCGGTGATCATTTTTTTATTCCTTTCGATCTTGATTGTGTGGACGAGCACACGTTCCAAAATTGAAAAGGGGGCTTATTAATGAAAAAATTCATTGCCCTTTTGCTGCTCGGTTTGGCCTCTGTGTTTTCTATTTATCCAATTCTCTATATTTTTGGCGTGTCACTGCGGCCCGACGATGCATTTTCCATACGCTCGCTCGCTATCCTTCCCCAGGGAGCTACCTTTAATAATTATGTATCGCTATTCACCGATACCGATTTTCTGCTCTGGCTTAGGAATTCCAGCATTGTCAGCTTGGCCGTTACGGTCTGTGGTGTCGCCTTGGCCTCTCTTTCTGGTTATGCCCTTTCCCGCTTTGAGTTTCGCGGCAAACAAACGGCGATGATTTCTCTGCTCATTACTCAAAGTTTTCCGGCCACCATGTTGTTGCTGCCCTTTTTTATTTTGTTGGCGAAATTAAAGCTGATTGACTCCTATATCGGACTTTTCATCATCTATTCCTCCACCGCTTTGCCGTTCTGTATTTGGCAAATGAAGAGCTTCTTCGACACTGTTCCCAAAGAGTTAGAAGACGCCGCGAAAATCGACGGTTGTGGACCCTTCCAAACCTATTTCAAAATTATTTTGCCCCTTTCTCTTCCCGCCCTTGCGGTGACGGCACTATTTTCTTTCCTAGGAGCCTGGAGTGAATACTGCGTGGCCGCTGTGGTAATCCAAGATCCTCAGCTTTACACCTTACCCCTGGGATTACGCACCTTTCAGGCAAGCCTCTCCACTCAGTGGGGACTCTATGCCGCGGGAGCGCTGATCGTGAGCATTCCCGTAGTGGTAATCTTTTTATTTTTAACGAAATTTTTGGTATCGGGTCTCACCCTCGGGGGCGTAAAAGGATGAATGCATTTTTAGAACTAAAAGGCGTTTCAAAAAAATTTGGAACCAACAAGATTATTGATCACTTAGATCTTTCGGTGAACAAGGGAGAATTTCTGGTATTGGTTGGGCCGTCTGGCTGTGGAAAATCCACTGTGCTGCGCTTAATTGCCGGTCTCGAGGATCCCACTGAAGGCGAGGTGTGGATTGACGGAAAAAATCGCAATGGCTCCGAGCCGAAAAGTCGCCACATTGCTATGGTGTTTCAACACTACGCTTTGTATCCGCACATGAATGTCTACGATAATATGGCCTTCGGGTTGCGCGTGGGCAAAAAACTGGAAGAAAAAGAGATTGAAAAACGAGTGAACGAAGCGGCGGAAATGTTACAACTGCAGCCGTATCTCTTTCGCAAACCAAAACAGTTATCGGGTGGGCAGCGGCAACGGGTGGCGCTGGGTAGAGCTCTTGTGAGAAAACCACGAGTTTTTCTTTTCGATGAACCGCTTTCAAACTTAGATGCCCATT
>CAYZLH010000123.1:0-3548 GCA_964478795.1 uncultured Bdellovibrionales bacterium
TCGGCATGGGTTATCCCATTACAGCCTTCATTTTTTCCATCACCGTGCTCTTCACTCTCTATTTTCTCTCGAAGGTGGACAATAAAATTTTGGGGAAAATGCATTGCTACGAAACTTGGATCCACTTAAAGTCCATGGATCCCGCTTCACGCGCTGAAGTAATGGAAACATTCCAGCATGGCGATTTGGAGTTAACACGCCTCTCAGTGGATGAACAAAACGAACGCTACCAAATCATCGCGAAATATTTTGCTCCAGAGGTTCGCCATCTCCGTATCCAAGCCTCGCTCTGGAGTGTGCCCGGAGTGGATCGGATCGACGTGCGCGTCAGTTAAGTCTTTTGCCCGTTCACGCGTTTTTTTAGCGTCACGCCGGGGCGAAAACGCACTGTCTTCGTCTCTTTTACGGTAATTTCTTTTTTGGTGTGGGGATTAAAACCGATTCCGCCCTTGCGTTTTCCCACCTGAAATGAGCCGAAGCCAGAAAGAGTAACCGTGCCGCCCTTGGCTAACTCTTCACGAATGAGATCGATGGCCAAATCCAGAGTTTCTTCCATCCGACTCAGCGGGATTCCCAATTTTTTCGCCATCTTCTGCCCTAAAGTGTGCTTATTCATGTGAAAACACCATAAAAAGAACGTTTTCTCCTGTCAACGTGTGGAGGTTTTTGTTGTCAGATGAAGAATGGATGATAAACTTAAATATATCAGTTAGATAGCGAGCATTTTAGAGGAGCGAGAAACAGCCATGACGAAAGCGGATCTAGTAAACGTGATCGCCGAAAAAGCCAAACTCCAACACAAACAATCCGAAGTGATTGTCAATTTGGTTTTTGACATGATGATTCAAGCACTGAAAAATAATGATCGCATCGAAATTCGCGGCTTTGGTTCCTTCGTGAATCGCGAATACGGCGCCTATCAAGGAAGAAATCCCAAAACGGGCCAAGTGGTAAACGTAGCCCCCAAAAGAGTTCCCTTCTTCAAAGTAGGCAAAGAACTCAAAGAGATGGTGGACTACCGCGCGCCTGGCGAGTCGAAGTAAAGTTTTCTAACGAGAAATAGAAAGTAAATTTGCGTCGATCATTGATGTGGCCAATTTACATCCCGGCTAATGAAAACAGCAAGAACGCCCCAATGGCCAGACGATAGAGGCCAAACCACAAGAAACCTTTGGTTTTCACATAATTTAAAAACCAGGCCACTACCACGTAGGCCACCACGAAACTAACGATGAATCCCACGGCTAAAACTCCAGTCTGATGGGCGGAAACTCCTATGTCGCCTGACTCTTTCCAGTATTTGTAAAAGTCATAAAGAGTGGCCACGATCATGATCGGAATCGAAACGAAGAAAGAAAAATCGAGAGCGGTCGAGCGATTCAAGCCCACGATTTGTCCGGCGGCAATGGTACTCATGGAGCGCGATGTGCCCGGAAAAACTGCCGAAGTTAGTTGAACAATACCGATGAAAATAGCTTGCCAGGGCTTCATCTCTTCAACCTTCGTAACTTTCCCTCGCGCAAAAACGTAGTCCACGACAATCATCACCAACCCGCCAACAATGAGGGATCCAGCCATCAAGGTGAGACTTTCTAAATTTTTCCCAATTAGCTTTTTCAAGAGAAAAGCGGGTAGGGCAGTAAAGACAAAAGCCAAACCGATTAACCCCAAGGGATGGCTCAGTATTCTCCCCACCGGTTGCCGAAAAAAATCCATGCGAAAGGCTTCTTGAAAAAAATTGCGCAGCCGTTGGCGATACAAAACCACCACCGCCAAAATCGCCCCCAACTGAATGAAAACAGCGAACAGTTTCCAATACTCATCTTCTAAGGAAAGGCCCAGATAATGTTGGGTGATTCGCAAATGGGCGGTGGAGGAGACCGGTAAAAATTCGGTGATCCCCTCCACCACGCCCAATATGGCTGCTAGAAGAAAATCGTTCATGCGCGTCGGGCGTACTCTTCGAGGGTAAACTCGTCCACTTGGATGGTTTCCCAGCGAAGTTTTTCACTCTCCGCCAACACGTCAAATTCCGCCTTATTGATAATTCCTTTTTTCAGAGCCTCTTCGTAGAGTCCCGCACCCTTGATTTTTGGCAGTTGTTTTGTTTTCACCGCTTTTTTCACTTTGCGATCCGTTTCTTCGGCGGCTTTTACCGCGCGGAAAGCTTCCTCTAAGCGATACAACTGCTCTTGCGGATTTTTCGAATGATAGATTCCTTGGATGAAACGGTCCCGTTGACCCCCTGGCGTTTGGATGAGCGTTGCAACGATGTGGGTGAGCTTGTCACTCGGCTCAGGCGATAAACTATTCAAACGCGACCATTTGCCAATCACGCCAGCAAAAAACCAGGTGAGGCCAGGCACTTTCAAGTTCGAAAAAATTCCATCAAACGCGCGTTGCATATTACTAAACGCGGTTTGCATCGAGTAATGCACGAAGGGCAAGTCTTCATCCCGCTTGCCTTCCGCTTCCCACCGACGGAGCACCGCCGTGGCCAAATACATCCACGATAAAATATCGGCGAAGCGGCCGGTAAGCTGCTCGCGAAACTTTAAGGTTCCACCTAAAGTGCCCATGGCAATATCAGCGAGAATCGCAAAAGATGCCGACGTCCAGGCCAGTTTTTTATAGTATTTCCCCACGGCGCCGGAGCCGCCGGGCGCGGGCACCAAGCGGCCACGAGTCACCGACAACAACACCGAACGGAACAAATTGCGCACCACATGGCCCACATGACCCCAAAAGGCGCGGTCAAATTCCGTTAAATCATTTTTTTCCAAGGCTTTTACTTCGCGAAAAGCAAAGGGGTGGGCGCGTAGCGCGCCTTGGCCGAAGATAATCAAAGTGCGCGTGAGAATATTGGCGCCTTCCACGGTGATACCGATCGGAGTAGCAATATACCCACTGGAGATCACGTTGCGTGGGCCACGGCTAATTCCCGCTCCACCCAAAATATCCATGGCATCCACCACAGACTTTCTCATCATCTCGGTGAAATTGTATTTCGCGATGGCGGTGATTACTGACGGCTTCAAACCTTTATCGATGGCGCCACAAGTATAACGACGGGCGGCCTCGAGAATATAAGCCGTGCTAGCAATCCGCGCCAAAGGCTCTTCAATTCCTTCAAATTTTCCAATGGCCACACCGAACTGCTTCCGCACACTCGCATGAGCGGAAGAAATCATCGCCGCGAGTTGCGCGCCACCGGTACTTTGAGCTGGCAGAGAAATTCCGCGACCCGCGCCTAGGCACTCGGTCAGCATTCGCCAGCCTTGGCCAATTCCCTCGAACCCACCAATGATGCTTTCTTCAGCAGGCACCACCACATCTTTTCCGCGGGTAGGGCAATTATAGAAGGGCACACCCAATGGGTCGTGACGCTTTCCAAGTTGCACACCAGGAATGTTGGAAGGAAGGAGCACGCAAGTAATTCCTAAATCCGTACCGCGGCCGAGCAAGTTGCCGGGGTCTTTTACTTTTACGGCCAAGCCATGCACGGTAGAAATTGCTGCCAAGGTGATCCAGCGTTTTTCCCAGTTGAG
>CAYZLH010000123.1:3558-7381 GCA_964478795.1 uncultured Bdellovibrionales bacterium
GCCTGAAGCGTCTTTGAAGAGTTCGCCGGTGGATGTAATGGATCCAGCATCAGAGCCCGCACCCGGTTCGGTGAGCGCAAAGCAGGGCACTTCTTCACCGGTCGCCAATTTCGGTAAATAGCGATCCTTTTGCGGTTGGGTACCGTAATGGGCGAGCAGCTCGGCTGGTCCAAGCGAGTTAGGCACCATAATTGTGATCCCCACAGATAACGAGCGTGAGGAAACCTTTTTTACCACTTCGCTATTGCAAAGCGCCGACATTCCCAAGCCACCATATTCTTTGGGCACGATCATTCCGAAGAATTTTTCCTTTTTAATGAACGTCATGATCTCTTCAGGGATTTCGCGAGTTTGCCAGATCTTCCAGTCGTCGATCATTTGGCAAAGCTTTTCGGTGGGGCCATCAATATAGGCCTTTTCTTCCGGAGTAAGTTGAGGATAAGCCTCACTACGCAAGCGCGAAAAATCGGGCTTACCGGAAAAAAGTTCGGTCTCCACCCACACTGAGCCGGCTTCAATGGCCGTGCGTTCGGTTTCGGAAATGGACGGAACAAATTCTAGAATTTTGAAAGCCTTCATTACGATGGCAGAAACCAACAGCGCGCGGATGGGCTTGATATTAAAAATCGCCGCGATCACCGCAAAACCGATCCAGACCGGAACACTTACTTGGGCAAAAAAGAGCACCGCCGCAAAAAGCAGCGTCCACAAAAAGAGGGGAGCCCCGAAAAATCCCAGGATCGACCCGAGAATCACCGCTCCTATTAGAATTTCACCCGCGCCTATCTGCAATTCTAAACCGTTCATAGAGAACTCTCCTTTTGATTAGTATAGACCCTTTTTTCCTCATTGATCGACGGAAACTTTGCAGAAGAAAAAGGAAAAAGCGCCACAGGAAAAAATTGGAGAGCCAAAGCTGCTTCGCGTCAAACTATCACGCGGATTCGCGCTTGTGCGCGCCGAGTGATTAAAGTGATTAAATAGTAGGACTCACTTCATCGAGATACAAAACTTCGTCGTCGGAACTATAACGAAACAAACCACCGTATCGACCCCAGTCGATTAGCGTGTCCACGGCAGTCTTCGCATTCACTGCTGGATTTTTTTCCTGCAACCACTCCACTACCTGGTGATAGGGCAGGGCCAAATCCTCTTGGTTCTGCAATCGTTCCACCAAAATTTTTACCATTCTCAGGGATTGCAGCTGATTCTTAATGGTTTCCTTGCGGTCATTCACGTCACCGTGAGCGATTCGTTGTCCTAAACGCGTAAGAATTACTTTCTGATAAGGCGTATCGACGAAGCCGATGAGCTCCGCCGCCTTCACGGTGGTTAGTGCGTCGGCAAAATCCTTTTCAATTAAGCGCGGTATCTCGAAAACATCGAGTTGACCTTTATGATCTACAAGGAGTTCCGTCATACCGATCACGTCGGCAATGGGCACCGGCGGTAACACCCAAAGGGCCGATTGCTCTTCGTTTTGATTCGTATCATAACCCAAGATGCTTTCCGTAAGCACGGAGTGAATCTTGCGCACCAGCTGTGAAAACTGCCAGGAATTTTCATCGCGGGGGAAGATCAGCGGATTTTGAATATCGGCCTTCACATTGTGGGGCGGCTTGCCAATCACCACAATTCGATTAGCCATCGACACAGCTTCCACAATGTCGTGAGTGATGAGGAGAATTCCTTTTAAATTCGTGGTCTTCTTCTGCCAAATCTCTAGTACTTCCCCGCGTAGCGTATCGGCGGTGAGTACGTCGAGCGATGAAAAAGGTTCATCCATACAAAGCAATTTGGGATTCATGGCGAGAGCGCGAGCAATTCCCACACGCTGGCGCATGCCGCCCGATAACTCGCGCGGATAGGCTTCCTCGAACCCTTCGAGTCCCACTAAGTCGATGGCCTGCGAGACTCGCTGCCGGCGCGTGCGTAACGAGAAGCCCAAAGGATACAAACCGAACTCAATATTTTCCGCCACCGTTAGCCAGGGAAAGAGTGAGGCGTCTTGAAACACGATGGAAATATCGCGATTCAGTCCCTGCAAGGGTTGGCCGTTAGAAAATATTTCGCCGCTGGTCGGGCGAGAGAGTCCGCTCATCAAGCGCAAAGTGGTACTTTTCCCCGCCCCCGAGGCGCCGAGCAGGGCCACGATTTCGCCGGGATAAATGCTTAAGTTCAAGTTTTCCAGCACGGAAATGGCCGTGCCGGAGTTTAACTTGTACTCCATTTTCATGTTTTTGAGTTCCACTAGCGGTACGGTCTTCATCATCCATCCAAACGATATTTCGTTTCTGCCAATGTGTAGAGTCTAGCCCAAAATAATCGGTTTATCAGCACGATCAATATCACCATGATCGCCACGGCAGCCACGAGTTGCGGATACTGTGCTTTGTAAGTGCTTACTGCGATATAGGAACCCAATCCCTCAGCGATATAAATTTTTTCTTGAAACACTACGTATTCGGCCACGATAGTGGTGTTCCAAGCTCCACCAGCCGCGGAAAGGAAGCCCGTTAAAATCGTGGGAAAAGCACCTGGCAAATACACCCGACGAATAATCCCCAGCTTACTTAACCCAGTCGTGCGTGCCACTTCCACCAAATGTGGCGGCACACCGGCCACCCCGGAGATCACATTGAAGAGCAAATACCATTGGGCGCCAAACATCATCAAAAAGATCGAGCCCACCGAAAGGGGTAAATCGATGGCCAAAAAGATCATCATAAAAATGGAAAAAATCATCGGCGCCGGAAAGGCGGCCACCACTTGAATCACCGGCTGCATACGCTTCACGAGATTCGGCTTAGACCCCAACCACAATCCGGTTGGCACCATGATCAATCCACATAGTAGTAAAACTAGATTTACACGAAGAAAGGTCCACCCAGCTCCCTTAGCCATCTGCAACCATTCTGCTCGGGGCACTTCCATCATATATTCCGTTGAACGCACCACGCCCCAAAGACCGAAGGCGCCTAAAGCCAAAAGGGTCAAATATCCAGCCCAACGCCAATCCTTCACCTGTCGACGTTTCTTTCCTCGCCGTTGAGTTACGTAGAATTGCACGGCATAACGACGGCGCATTTTTCGGATGAAACTGGTAATGCGCTTACTCTTCGAGAAGAAGTTTAACACTGGCTCTTCTTCCTCATCCTCGGCCAGGGATTGCATTCGTTGAAAACGCTGAGCCCAACGGAGCAAAGGATTCCACACCAAAGCGTCGACCATCACCAACACCAACAGCATTACGCCGCCGCCCACCAAGAGCGCTGTCACGTCGCCCCGATCACCAGCGGCTTTCATGAAAGATCCTAATCCGATGAGGCTAAAGGTTTGCGAACCTAAAGTGTAACTTTCACAAATGGTCAAAAAGAACCAACCGCCCGCCACCGACAGCATACTGTTCCAAACGATTCCGTTCATGGCGTAGGGAATTTCCAAACGGAGCAGAATACCGATTCGACCATACCCATAGGCCCGGATGATATCGACGTATTCCCGCGGGATAGTTTTGATGGAGCTATAAAAGCTTAACATCAGATTCCAAGCCATCCCCGTGTAGAGAGTAAGGATAGCCACGATTTCGAGGCCAACCCGACTTTCGGGAAAGATAGCCAAAAAAGCCAAGTTTAGACCCGGCAAAAAGGCCAATACAGGGATGGATTGCCCAATATCAATCAGCGGGACAATGATTTTTTCCGCCAACTTGGAGTGAGCTGCCCAGTAGCCAATGGCCAAACTGGAAAGGAGACACACCACATAGGCGATAAAAATTCGGCTTAAGGATAGGAATAGCGCCTTCGGCAAAGACGCTAACGAC
>CAYZLH010000124.1:0-7363 GCA_964478795.1 uncultured Bdellovibrionales bacterium
GGTTTCCACGGGAATCCAGCCACTGGAGTTTTCCCATGAATGGCTCACGGCCACACCCCATTGGCCTTTTCGTTCTTCCAGTTTTCCTAGCACAGCGATTTCCGCCGCCTCGGGGTGGTCGTGCAGTCGCTGCACGGATTGTTGATTGCAAGAACAGGAGAATGATTGGGCGGCGAACAGAAGAATGCCTAGAAGTTCTATTTTGTCCTTTCTCGAATTGCTATGTGCCTATGGCCTATGGTGGGATTTCTCCAATCATTGCAGTTTAGCTTGCAATACATCTGCAATGCATCTTGGGCAATCACTTATAACTACTTGAAATAATAAAGAAATCTAACCAATAAAACAGCGCATTTCCACCTCAATAATACTGGACTTAAATAATCTACTATTATAGAATCGGCCCTGATTTCAGTGCCCTGACGTCGCCTTTACCCTGGCCCGGAGGAAACTATGACAGCACTTCTATTCTTACTTGGAACTCTTATTCAACCAAGTATTTCCCATGCTGTGATCAATGGTAAGCCAGCTTTTGACAAAAAATACGCCGCTGTAGGCAGCTTGAGAATGGGTGAATCGGACTCCGTGAGTTGCACAGCGACGCTGATCACCGAAAAGTGGATTGTCACGGCCGCCCATTGTTTTTCCGATGCGGAGGCAGAGGGCGAAGAAGAAAGCGAATCCCTCCTACCCGCTGATTTCGAGTTTCGCGTGGGCTCCGACTTTCACAAACCAGAATTCAAATCGAAACTGAAACGTTGGGTCATGGGTCCCGTGGTGCAAGACGATGCCCTCGATATTGCCTTTGGTGAACTCGACCAAGCCGTGCCTTTGCAAAAGTTAAAAATTAGTCCGCTGGTCATTCAAGCGCTACGCTGGACTGCCGAAGATCTCAAGGCCCCCTACTTTCACCTCGGCTACGGCGCGCAAGAAGCCTTCGTTGAAGGTCACGAGCTAGACAATAAACGTCAGATGGCAAAACTCTCCGTAACGAATGCCCGCGGAAATGCTCTCTTGAACATTTTTGGCAGCCCGGAAAAATTGGAAACCTACCTAAATAACTTTCATTCTTTTAGCATCGAATCAGGCTCGCTCGAAGGAACCATCTACAACGGTGAACTCACCCCTGGCTATTCCGTTCACGCCTGGGATCCACGAGGGAGAGAAAACATCGATCAAATACAAATTCCTGAAAATGGCTGGCAAGACACCTGCTTCGGTGATTCGGGTGGACCGCTTCTGCGAGAAAAGAATGGCAAAGTAACCATAGTTGGCGTTGTTAGTCATGGCATGGATCGGATCTGCTCTCCGGTGGGAACAAAATTTATTACCTTTGGCCCGAAAGTGGTTGAAGTCTTGAAAAACTTAAATTCGCAAAAATCTCCAGATGCCCTTTCGCGAATATCCGCATTCTTCAAACAACTTGGAAAGAAAAAAGAAAAGGGTGAAACCAAAAAAGCGCCCCAATAAAAATAGCAAATACCCATTAGGCTATAACTATTTTTTATCTTCTTCGGCAGTCGAACTATCCGTTCGTCATCGTTTTCCCTCGAATTACTCAAATTTTGCCGTGACTTTTGTTTGTGTTTCCATTGAAATTTGAGATAGCCTATCGATAGACAACTGTTTTCACTCTTATGAAGGCTAAAGATGACTGGCGGCAGACCCGAAACCATTGAAATGACTCAAGAGAAAAATAATGCCTTTTGTGTAATTCCTTGGGTCCAGTTTTATATTGCTGGAGCGGGTAAAATTATGCCTTGTTGCCACGCTAGCACGAAGTATCCACTTGGCTGGTTCGAGGGACAATCCACTCCAGAAATTCTAAACTCACCCGCATTTCGGAAGTTGCGTGCTGAGTTTATGCAGGGGAAACAAAAAGAATCTCTATGTAGTGGATGTTATTTCATGGAAGGCCTCGCAGGAAATTCGGCTCGAAAAGAAGCCAACCGAATTTTTGCCCAAGAAATCCCGAACCTAATCGCCTCTACTGAACCTGATGGCAATCTTCGGGATCCCAAGCTCCTTGCCAGTGACGTGCGCTTTTCAAACTTATGCAACTTTACTTGCATTATGTGCGACTCCACTTATTCCTCCTCCTGGGAACGGAAGTTGGGAGAAAAGACCAATTCAATTTTATTTTTTGAAGATGCGAAATTTGATCATATCACCAAAAATCTTAATTCCTTACAGCGAATCCATTTTGCTGGCGGGGAACCCCTATTAATCGAGAATCATTACCGCGTTTTAGAGTTGCTCATCGAAAGAAAAAAGACTGACATACAACTCAGCTACAATACTAATTTTAGCAAGATTTCATTGGGTCAAAAGAGCGTAATAGACCTTTGGGCGCATTTTGCGAAGGTAGACGTTATGGCTTCATTAGATGAGGTCGACGAACGAGCACAGTATTTACGCAAAGGATCGCCTTGGTCGCGCATTGTCGAAAACATTCTCACGGTCAAAAAGGCCTGCCCCCACGTGAATATTTTCGCAAATGTCACGTCGTCCAATATGAATATTTTTCGGATTCCAGAAATTCTATCCACCTTCTGGAGTTCGGGTATCGTTAGTCCAGTCACAAATTTTTGTTGCGATAATATTTTGTATGAGCCTGAGCCGTTAAATGTTTCTTCCGTGCCTAGCGAACCTCGGTTGCGTGAATTGGTTAGATTGCGAGAGTTTCGCATGAGTTCCGAGGCCAAATTTGGTGTTTCATTTCCACAGTTAGATATTATTGAAAATCTGCTCCTTCTTCCCTATCAACCAGCCAAACAACCTACTTTGGAGTATTTGCAGGAAATGGATGCAATACTGGGGGGGTCATTTCAGCAGAGTTTGCCCGAACTAGTGGCTGCTCTTCAGTCCTAAAAGAAAATTTTTTTCACATCTACGAGAGAATAAGCCTCTTTTTTCCAACCTGGTAAGTCTTCAGCGATTACTCGCAAATGTGAACGAATATTCCGATTTTCCACGTAGGCATCGTTTTCCCAATTGGTGGAACGGGGGCGTAGCTTCAGCTCGGGAAACGATCCATAAAATACTTCACGAGCGTCACTACCCTTTTCCGAAAGCAGCCAAAGTGGATCCTGCAAAACGGCGGCGAGCAACTGCGGAGTGCTGCTAAAAAAATAGTATTCGCCCTGGCGCTGGCGTTTTTCCGCCCAGGAATAAAATAACGTACTCGCCGTGGTGAATGGCACAGGGAGTACTTCCGCATCTTTCTCCAGAGGAAGACTCTGGTAAAGGCTGGCGTAAAGGTTACCCAGTTTTGTGAGCCCACCCTCACCCACGACGATGTAATGGGATTCGGGAATCTGCTCAAAAAGATAAATCAACGCCAAGTAGGTGGGGTATTCCACCCCGAACTCGCGAAATATGTTTGGCGCGAATGACTCAAAAAAATGAGATCTTCGCGCGTGAACTATCTGGGTAGTTTTGCCAATTTTTGCTTCCAACGACGGCGCCTGCTCTTGAAAAAATGGCAGGTTCAAGCCCCATAGATTTAAAAAATAAAGGTCGAAGGGAATGCCAAGTTCGTGCAGGACCAATGCTAGAGACTCACTTTGCACGCCCCCATTATAGCAGAGCGCGATTGGCTTTCCCTGGCGTTTACGATCTAGCTCTTTGGCAGCATTCAGAACTTCCTGACGGAATTTGTAGCTTTGATGTTTGGGAATTTTTGGTTCAAACCAGTACTGAAAATCCATGGACTGGGCGTCACTAAAGTTTGAATACGGAATTTGGCCGAATTTCCAATGCAAAAAATCCGGACGAGTGGATAACGTCATTTGGTTTCGATTATTCTATAAAAGAGCGGGAAGTTACAAGGCCCTCCTCTCTGTAAGTGCCGCTGGCAAAGTGGCGAGACGGTCATCTTGGCGTCGTTAGTATTCTAATGGACTTAAATATAGGCCAATAAAAACAAATACCTAGATCGGATTCAATAAGTGAAGTAGTGGCCCAAAAGGGCCGTTAGAGGGGGGTGGCATCCCTAGCCTATTTCTTCCTCTCGATCGTGCTTTTCTGCGTCCCATGGGCTGCAGCGATGGCCAATTCATGCCCAAATCATCGCCATGCCTTGGTGCAAGGATCACGCACAATTTGCGAACAATCACTGGCGAAATTCAAAAATTCGAAAGAGTTTTTACAGCAGAAAAAAGAGAGCCCTCAAAAAGCATCAGCCGCCTTTTCTTCCAGTTTAGGAAGCGCCGAAGGTCAGTCCGGGATGTTTCGCGCGCTCGAGCAACGTTCGGCTCAGCTGGCTGAGTCTATCTATACCGAACAAGACAAAAAGAAGTTTTTGGAAGAAAAAGACGGCTTGAAGCAAACCGGACAAAAAGCGGAAGCAGCAGTTCAACGGCTTGAGCAAATGAAAGCCGACCGGGCACGAAGAATCTCTGCGCTGAAAGATCCAGGGGAGATCGAAAAAATGAAAACGGAGATTCGCGCAATCGATGGCGCTCTTCAAGACCAAAGAGAAACTCTAAAAATAAAAGAAAAAATGCTCAAATCTATCGAGACTACCGAAGTCGAGCTAAAAGAAACAAAAACCAAGTTTATGGCGAAGAGTAAAGAAATGGGCGCACGGGCCATGAAAATGGAAAACGGAACTTTAACGGGTGGCGCCGGTGGCGAAACCGGCCCAAGTACCATACTTGCTTCACCTAATGGCGAACCATTCCAGGGTAAACCCACTGTGAAATTGCAAGACGCCGTTGACCAAGCCAAGCCAGGCGACACCATACAGTTGACTCCTGGAACGTATAAGGATCCTGTCAATATTACCGGAAAAAAAGATTTGACGATTCAGGGTATGAAAGATGCTAACGGAAATCCTTTGACCAAATTTGATGGTGGAACAACTCCCGAGAGCGTGCGGTATACTGAGTTTCCTCGCGAGAACGGAGAAGTGCATAGGTATGTGGTCCCCAACGAAAACGATTTCGCCATGGTAAAAATCAAAGATTCCCAGGGCATTACCGTTAAAGACGTGGAAATCAAAAACTCTTGGCCAAATGGCGTCTACATCCAAGACAGCCAAAAAATTACGATGGATGGCTTGAAAGTTACCGGATCTACCAATGCCGTATATGCCAAAAGCACCAATGGCAATATGGGGACTCTAGCTACGAAAGATATCACCATCAAGAACACTTCTTGGAATCAAGATCCTTCGGGAAAAATTTGGACTACCAATGATTGGACAGAAATGCACCACGGAAATCAGGCCTACTATAATGGGGCCCTACTTGGTGGCCAAAATGTGCAAGGGAAAGTCGTTGTCGAAAACAATACGGTAACTAATGCATTTAATGGCGTTCGCCTTACCTGTCGCAATACTTCAGCCGCAGCCTGTAATCAAAATGTGTCCATTCAGAACAATTCCTTTACGAGGATCCGCGACAACGTGGTGGAGCCTGAAGTGTATGCAAATGGATGGAGTGTCAAAGGAAATACCATTATAGATGCCCATGCGCCTTTTTCTTTCGATGGAGTCAGCGGTGATATGGTGATTGATGGGAATAGAGTTTCGACAACGGCGAAGCCCAGCCTAATGAGTGTCGCACGAGAACCTGCCGGTGAATTGGGAATCATGACCGCATCGGCGCCCAGTGCTCCGGTGGATCTACATAACAACGGGAAAGTGTTTAAATTTGATTCGTCCGATAAGGCGATGAATCTTACCATTAGTAATAATCAATTCGATCAATCGTTCGACAACAGTACTCAGGTGTTTTCCAGTGCCCCTGCAAATGTGGACACCAAGAAACTCTGTAAGGGCGCAGTTCCCGCTAGTGTGATCTGGATCAACAATACCTGTACCGGTGGCTGCCCCACTCTTGTTTGTAAATAGTGGCTTCTCAACATTTTTTCCTTATACTTTTCTAATGGGATTTCTTCTTCTCACCCTATTTTCCGTCTCCACCTTTGCTAGTTTAGGCAATTCCTATTGCAGCGGTTGGGAGGAAGCCCTTCCATCGGGGTATTTTCGTTCGCTCGGGCCGAAGTTGATCGCCCATGGCTATGAGAGCGGCGATCCGCGCGGCAAACCAGTGCGCGAGGCAACAGTATTTGGCGAAGAAAATAGAGTGCTCGCCGATGCAAGTATTTATCCCTATCGCACCATCGGGAAATTCTATCACGATAAAGGAGCCTGTAGCTCAGCCTTAATTTCTCCTTGTCACGTACTCACTTCGCGGCATTGTATGAATCCAGACAATAACAATTATCGAGTACAATTTGGCCAAAGGAATTTTGTGACGGGAACCTCTGTGTTGCAGGGCAAAGGGAAAAATTTCGAGGCGGACTGGGCTGTTGTGAAACTACATCATTCCGTTGGCAAGGATCTGGGTTGGATGTCGATTCTCCCGAGAACTCCGAAGCAGCTGGAAGATGGAAAGTGTCGTCTCGGAGGATATCCGGCCGATATTGACTCCGGCCTGAATTTATATGTGGATGAAACCGCGACCTTTAAGGGCGATTTTTCTGATTGGCAATATGGTGATCCGCCGGCTGGTTGGAAAGCCTTTGGTAAACATATGGCGCAGTTAAAAGCCGATGCTTACCTCGGCAATTCCGGGGGGCCGATTTTTTGTATGGACAGCATGGGGGTCGCACATTTGGTTGCCGTGATGAGTTTCATCATGGGAAATTCTAAGGGAAACGTCTACGTAGATGAAGATTCCGATCGTTACAGCGGTGCCGTGGCTACCAGTAGCTTTGCTAAGGCAGTCAAAAAACTTTTGGCCAAGGATTCCTGTCCAGACGTTGAGTAGACTTTTGCCCCACTTCAGCTGAAGAAATCGTTTTCCAATCGTATCTTGCAAACCGGACTTTCGCATAAGCCGGATAATTCGTCTCATTTTTCGACGTAGAAATCCCCTCTTTTTATCTTCGCGACCGCCTACCCACCGCACAGATCAGTTGGAGAATTGGGCACATCTATTGCTTTGTTTCTGATTTCACCAACCCATCGGAGGATCTTATGAATAAATTTGTTTTACTCTTGGCCCTGATTTTTTTACCCACACCAGTCTTCGCCGAAGGCAAAGCGGCAATCGGCGTTCAAGGTGGTGCCACCTTTTCCGACTTTCATGTGAAAAATGGAAATTTTGCGTCTCAGTATGGCAGCAAAGATGGCTGGCTGTTGGGAGCATATGGAGAAATCGGCGTGTGGACGCTGACGTTTCGTCCGGAAATTAACTATGTTACGAAAGGTTACACCGTGGCGAACATGGCCGAGGTAAATAACCGTTATATTGAGATTCCGTTACTGCTGAAGTTTAATCCTTTTGGTCGATTCTTTTTGTCGCCGTATTTCGTAGTAGGGCCACAATGGTCGTATCACCTAAACTCCGAT
>CAYZLH010000125.1:0-7346 GCA_964478795.1 uncultured Bdellovibrionales bacterium
GACATTTGGCCGTTCTAGAGACGAGGTCCTTTCGCATCTTCAGGCAAATAAAATCGAAGCTAGACCCGTGTGGTATCTAAATCATTTACAAAAACCCTATGCCCACTGCCAACACCTACCGATTATTAATGCCCAATTTTTGTGGGAAACAACAGTGAGCATCCCTTGCAGTACCTCTTTAAGTGCGGAAGAGCAGCGGACTGTAATGAACATCATCAAAGCTGCCAAAGAATAAGGGGCGATTTAGGGCAATGAAGAAACTAAAAAAAAGTGTTGTGATTATTGGAGCAGGCGGGCATGCCCAAGTGCTTTTTGATTGCCTCAACCAAGCAAAAACTAAAGTTTTGGGCTTTCTTGACAAGGAAGTGACTAAAAAGCACTCCAACTCCGCAAAACTGCCGCCTATTTTGGGTGATGACAGCCATTTAGAAAAGTTATCGACAAAAAAAATTCACCTGGTGAATGGAGTGGGCAGCGTAAAATCGCTTCAGCAGCGTAAAGAGGTATTTTTACGAGGCAAGAAGTTCGGATTCATTTTCTCCTCCATGATTCATCCCAAGGCAATTTTGTCAAAATCAACAAGTGTCGGAGAAGGCGTTCAAATTTTTGCTGGGGCCATAGTGCAGACGAACTGCACAATTGGATTAAATTCAATTATCAACACTGGAGCAATTATTGATCACGACTGTTCGATTGGCGAGCACGTACATATTGCCTCGGGCGCCGTGCTGTCTGGCGGAGTTTCTATTGGCAATGAAACGCATGTAGGCGCTGGCGCAACAATTAAACAGGGCATTTCCATTGGTGATCGCTGTGTCGTTGGTGCCGGAGCTGTAGTTACAAGAAATGTGAACAATGGCGAGGTTGTCGTTGGGGTTCCCGCCGCAGTCTTGATGGAAAATCATAGCTAAAACAATTTTTAAGCGAGAGTGAACGTGAAAAAAAACAGATGGTTTGATCTATCGAAAAAGAAATGTGTTCTTGCCGGGGCGGAAGGTCTTTTGGGCAAAGGAATTCTGCAGGCTCTAGAAAACTGCGGGGCCGACGTGATTGGCATCGATACCAAAAACTCTAAAAGAAAAAAGACGCTGTCTCTCGACATTACCAATGAATCCGAAGTTACAGATTTTTTTCGCTCGTTAGGAAAATCTGCCGGAGGCTGGGGCTTCGTAAACTGTTCCTATCCACGCACTGATAATTGGGGCTCGCTAAATCTCGAAAATGTTAGCTTACAGACTTTTGCCAAAAACGCCGAGATGCACTTAGGTTCTGCCTTCGTATTCAGTCGAGAATCAGCAAAATTTTTACGAACTCACGGAGGTGGCAGCTTAGTCAACTTTGGCTCTATTTATGGTGTTGTTGGTCCGGATCTAGAAATCTATCGAGGAACAAAGCTACAAAACCCCTCACCCTACTCGGCAATCAAAGGCGGAATCAATGGCCTTACACGATACATCGCTACCACATATGGCAAGCACCAAGTGCGCGCAAATGTGATTTGCCCCGGTGGAATTTATGATCGACAGCCCCGTTCCTTTGTTAAGGCTTATGAAAGGCGAACACCTCTCGGTCGGATGGCGAAAGTTGATGATATCGCGGGCGTGGTAGCATTTTTGCTTTCCCCTGCGGGTCAATACATCAATGGGCAAATATTAATGGTAGACGGTGGGTGGTCGGCCTGGTAAGCCTAAGTCGGTAAAAACTTCTATGAAAACAAAGTCAATTTACTCCCAAAATTCCGAAGTTCTCCTAAATGAAACGAGCAGTATCACTGATGCAATTCGAATCCTCGATCGAACCGCAATCAAATTCCTTCTCATCATCGATAGCCAACAGAAACTTCTGGGTACAATTACAGACGGAGACGTGCGAAGAGGTCTCTTGAAAGGACTAAAGCTCCAAAGCTCAGTGACGGAAATTATGAACCGCAAGCCGATTGTGGCTCAGGGGCAGGACGACCTAGCCAAAAAGGCAAAACTCATTAAGAAACTAAATCAGGCGTTGCTACCAGTAGTTCCAATTGTCAACGATCGACAGGAATTAGTGGATTTAATGCTTTTAGAAACCGAAGCCTCATCCCTAAAGGAGAATCCCGTATTGATCCTGGCGGGCGGACTCGGAACTCGTTTGGGTGAATTAACGAAAAACACCCCGAAACCTTTGCTCCCTGTTGGCGAAACGCCAATCATTGAAATCGCAATCCAGAATCTAATCAGATATGGATTTCAAAAATTCTATGTATCAATTAATTACAAAGGCGAGATGATTAAAGAGTCTTTGGGTAATGGAGACCGCTGGAACTGTGAAATTACATACCTAGAAGAAAAAGAACGGTTGGGAACTGCCGGGCCCATCAGCTTGCTAAAAGACCAAATTTCCCAACCATTTTTAGTGATTAACGGCGACATTATCACCAAAATTGATTTTGAAAGCTTGTTCCGCTTTCACCACTCCCACCAGGAACTCGCCACTCTTTGTGTAAAAGAATATGACATGCAGGTTCCCTTCGGCGTAGTGCAATTAAAAGACAATAAAGTTGTCAATGTTGAAGAAAAGCCTGTTCATAGCTTTTTCGTAAGTGCTGGCATTTACGCATTTAATCCCGAAGTTATCCCCTTGGTACCGCCCCAAACTCAGTTCGACATGCCTCAGCTTTTTCAAGCAATTATGGCTCAAAAGAAGGGGATTCGCGCCTTCCCAATCATGGAATATTGGATCGATGTTGGTAGACACTCAGATTTACAAAAAGCTCAAAGCGACTTTAACGGGGGCGATTAGCCTCATTTAGAAATAGTTCTAGATCACTTGGATTGGCACAAGCAACTAATCCTCCCTGTAGCAACTTTGTCGGCTCAGAAAAATCTATCCGCTGGCCAGACAAATTAGTCACGATACCGCCCATCGAGTTTACAAGCGCAACTCCGGCACAGATGTCCCAGCTGTTTTTGGGCTGCAAACTTACCACTGCTCTTGCTTTTCCAGCTGCCAAAAGACCCAATTTGTAGGCGATACTGCCTATCGGTACCACATCACAAGGAAATCGACGATCCTCAAAAAGCCCCTTACGTATTTCGGACCTACTGACCAAAAGAGAATCATTGGTTAGGTCCAAATGATCCGGCCAATTAGATTCCACCGCGCCATTTGCTACGGATATAAAAAATCCGTTTTCCGGGTTGTATACAAAACCAGAAGTAGCAATATTACCTTCTACAAATCCCACAGAGACCACATATTCAGGAATTCTTTGTAGAAATTCTTTGGTACCGTCGATCGGATCAATCACCCAAAACTGCTGGGTACCAGCCAAAAAGCTCTCTTTATGTTCTTCGCTGAGAATAGCAGACAATTCAAAGCCGTAAGCCTTGGCTATCGAGAAGAATTCTTCAGAAATCGCCAGATCCATCGCCGTCACCGGATCTTCGTCGCCCTTTAATTTTAAGTCTGTTCTATTCAAATTTTTGTCAAAAACTTTTGCGAGATTTTTTCTCATCGCCGATAGCAAGTCGTTATTCACATCTATCTTTTTCAAATTACAATTCCCGACGCCACAGTGTAATTAGTGTTCCCATCAATAAAAATCAAACTACCTGTATTTTTATTGATGCGATACTTATCCACCATCAATGGCTCTGCTGTGCGAACGCGCACGCGTAAAATATCATTCATTCCGATATTTTTTTCTGACTCCAATTTGCTCAAAGTATGTATGTCGATTTTATACAGAATTTCCTTAATTTTTACTTTTGTTTCCTTTGTCGTGTGCTTCACCAGAAGATTTCCCGCAGGTGCCAAAGGTTTTTCACCGAACCAGCAGATCAACAAATCCAAATCCTGAACCACTTCTGGTTGATTGTTCTTCTTCGCCAACATATCGCCGCGAGAAAAATCGAATTCATCTTCGAGCGTTAGCGTTACGCTCATCGGAAAAAATGCCTCTGGTACACTCTTCTCTTTGTAAAAAATTTCCTTAATTTTCGACTGAAATCCGCTTGGCAATAATACGACCTCATCGCCAGGGCGAAAAACGCCGGAATCGATTCTACCGGCATACCCTCTAAAGTCGTGCCAAGCCGCACTCATGGGCCGAATCACTTTTTGAACGGCGAACCGACCGTCGATAAAATTATGATCGCTCGCCAAATAAAGGTTTTCTAATAAGTACAAAAGTGGGCTTCCACGATACCAGGACATTTTATCTGATTCATTTACAATATTGTCACCATGAAGTGCGCTTATCGGCACGAAGTGTACGTCTTGAATATCTAACTTGGACAGAAACCCCCGCATTTCCGAAACAATTTCCTCAAATCTGCTTTCCGAAAACTGCACGAGGTCCATTTTGTTCACACACACGATTAGATGCTTTACTCCCATCATGGAACAAATAAATGCATGCCTTTTCGTTTGCTCGGCCATTCCGTTTCTGGCATCGATCAAAATAATCGAAGCTTGGGCCGAAGAAGTCCCTGTGACCATATTTCTTGTAAATTGAACGTGACCCGGACAATCGGCCACGATGAACTTTCTCTTCGTTGTGGCGAAGTAGAGGTAAGCTACGTCGATGGTAACTCCTTGCTCACGCTCTGCCTTTAGGCCATCGGTCAATAGCGCTAGGTTTAAATAGTCTTCACCTCGGCGTTTGGAAGCCTCTTGAATCGACTGAAACTTGTCTTCTAAAATCGACTTTGAGTCATAAAGTAGTCTTCCGATTAGGGTACTCTTCCCATCGTCTACATTGCCAATCACAGAAAATCGCAAGAGATCAATATTGTCACGTCGGAAGGTCATTAAAAGTAACCCTCCTTTTTACGATCTTCAATGGCGGTTTCACTCGTTTTGTCATCCATTCGCAGTCCGCGCTCCGTAACACGACTCCTAGCAATTTCACTAATTACCTGGTCAAGAGTTTGGGCCTGGCTTTCCACAGCACCCGTGCAGGTGATGTCGCCAATTGTACGAAATCTAACGGACTTCTTTTCTACTACCTCTCCAGGCAAAAGCTCCATGAAGTCGGCTTTGAAATACAAAGCGCCGGATCGTTGAAACACTTCCCGTTCATGGGCAAAATATAGGGATGGCAGACGTATATTCTCTTGGCGAATGTATTCCCAAACATCAAGCTCTGTCCAATTGCTCAATGGAAATACACGAAAGTGTTCACCTTTCTTCTTCTTGCCATTAAAAAGACTCCAAAGTTCCGGTCTTTGATTCTTCGGGTCCCACTGCCCAAATTCATTTCGATGGGAAAAAAAGCGTTCTTTCGCACGAGCTTTTTCTTCATCTCTTCTGGCGCCACCAAAGCAACAATCAAATTCATGTTGCTCTATTGCACCCAAAAGAGTGATCGACTGAATCCGATTTCTGGAGGCTCTTGGTCCCTTTTCATCTTCAGCTAAACCGGCATCAATAGACTCCTGCACGCTTCCGATAATTAAATCTAATTCGAATTCCTTAACTAGCTCATCGCGAAACTGGAGAGTCTCAACAAAATTATGTCCAGTATCGACGTGCAAAAGCGGAAAAGGAATTTTCCCCGGCCAAAAGGCTTTGCGGGCCAAGTGAACCATGACGATCGAATCTTTTCCGCCCGAAAACAAAAGTGCGGGTTTTTCAAACTGGCATTGAGCCTCGCGAACAACGAAAATTGCCTCAGATTCAAGTTGGTTTAAGTGATTGATTCGAAAGTCCATATTCAGTCTCGTTTGTACACCATGTCACTGGAGAATTCCAAAGAATCACCCCCAGTTGCCGCCCCGCATTACCCAGAATTATCTAGCAGAGGCACTCGGCCGTCGATTATGCTCCTTCGCTATGAAAACTCCGCACATTACGATCATCGGCAGTGGCTTTTCGGGCTCGCTGGTGGCGTATCACTTGGTGGATAAATCCGTGGCCCCAATTCGTATGACAATTTTGGACCGGGCCGGAAAGTTTGGAAAAGGTATTGCCTATTCTACGGCTGATCGCGCCCACCTATTGAATGTTCCCGCCGGAAATATGTTTGCGCTGCGGGGCCAGCAAGATCACTTTGTAAATTGGTTGAAAGAACATGAGCATTTCCAACCGGAGAAATCTTTTTATCCCCGCTCCTTGTATGGAGAATATATTAGTTCACTGCTGGCCCAAGCCCTGGAACGCGCTCGCTCAAAAAACATTGAAATTCAACTTGTTTCCGAAGAAGCCACGCAAATTCAGAAACTAGGCGGCGACAAATTCTCAGTTCATACTGGAACGGGAAAAAAATGGGAAAGTGACGTGGTCATTTTTGCCTTGGGTAATTTTCCGCCCGATAGCTTTACCCAGCTTTTTCCTCATCTCCGAGAAGCTCCACACTATATCACTAAGTTTTGGACCCATCCGATCTTTCCATTTATTCCGAAACAATCCACCGTGGGAATTATTGGCTCTGGTCTTTCCATGATTGATGCTGTGCTTAGTTTGGAATCGAGAAATCATACGGGAAAAATCTGCGCATTCTCGCGAAATGGCTTTTTACCAAGAATTCACCAACCCAAAAACCCGAACTATAAATTCTATATTTCCGATATCGATAAAGCGAGTCCACTGAACCTGCTAAAAGCAATACGGACCGAATTGAAAAAAATAGATTCCGCTGATACGCGTTGGACCGACGTTGTCGACGCGCTAAGGCCGATTACAAATGACATCTGGGCCCGGTGGACAGTCGCTCAGAAAAAACAATTTTTACGTCGGCTCCGCCCATACTGGGACACTCATCGGCATCGGATGGCGCCTGAGGTGGGTAAAAAAATAGACGTATTACAAAAATCACACCAACTTGAAGTAATTGCTGCGCGAATTCGTTCGATTGAGTCGAATAACAAGTCAATCTCGCTGCAGTTCCAGAGGAAGGGCACCGATAAATTTGAATCCTTATCTGTGGACTATTTGATCGACTGCAGCGGGCCAGAAAGCGATTTCCGCAAGCTAAACGAGCCGTTAATCTTATCAATGCTTGAAAACACAAATTTTCAGATAGACGAAACTGGGATGGGACTCACCTCAACGGATACTCAGGCCAAAAGCAACAACGCTTTTGTTATAGGCCCCCTCAATAAAGGACAGTTGTTTGAAACAACTGCAGTACCAGAACTCCGAAACCAGGCTGAAAGTCTCGCGCTATGCATCTTGGAAATGTTGAAATGATTTTTTTTAAATTGTTCCCTATCTCCCTAATTTTCTTACTCGGACTTTATGCATGCACTAGTCCCAATACTGAACACCTCGCAATCTTAGAAAAGGGACCTGCTGCTTGGAATGAGTGGCGAAACAATCATCCAGATATTACACCAGAATTGAGTGGCGCTAGATTTTATAAAAGA
>CAYZLH010000126.1:0-7329 GCA_964478795.1 uncultured Bdellovibrionales bacterium
AAACACTTCCTGCAAGTAATTCCTTCGTTGCGAGAAGGTCTCGTAGAATACATCGAGGAGCCCATGGGTGACTGGAGCGCCCCCATCTTGCGCGAGCTACCCATCCCCTTGGCCATTGATGAAAGTTTTCGCGAAGAACGAGATCGACTGAACTCACTTCCGATTGGTGTGTACATTCTGAAACCTACCACCATTGGCTCTCGATCCGATTTAGAAAAAATTTGTAACAATACTGTAAAGCGCATTATTTTCACCTCTTGTTTAGAATCGGAAATCGGTCGCAGAAATCTCTTGCAGCTTTTGTCGCAAATAAAAACAAAGGATGCCTGCGGTTTAAGCGTTGGGAGTCTGTTCTCAGAAAATTACCTAAACGACGAAGCCTATTTTCGCGAGGTGCCGCCGCTCACGCCCCCCGAAGCCGCATGGTTAGCCCAGCTCAACTGGCGGGAGCTAAAGTGAAGGTGCTTCTTTCTAATGGCAGAATCGAGACCTCCGACCTTTCGGAAAAAATTTCTTTACTGTGGGGGGCTCACCAAAGAGGGAAAAAAATTTTTCTCTTGCGGGCCGAATCATTTGGCGAATATGCCGAGTGGATTTATGCTTCTTTCGCTACTCCCTTAACAGTAGTACCCGTCTCTTCCTCTCTGCCCCCAGCGGCTTTGCAAGAATTTCAAGCGCAACTTCCGCCTGATCAGGTAATCCAAAAGGAGAACCTTCGAGAAATGGGGGGGGTCCCTAAAAACTTTCAGAAATCGCTCGGCGATCTTTGGGTTGTAATTTTTACTTCTGGCTCTTCCGGATTTCCCAAAGGTGTGGCCTTAAGTGGCGCCCAGCTTTTCGCCAGTGCGTCCGCTCATCAGTCCCGCTTTCCTCAACACACCTGGCTCCTATCCATTCCGCCTTATCATATTGGTGGGTTCAGCGTGCTTTCTCGAGCCCATTTCCTAGATTTACCCATCATTCTTTCCACCGCAAAAGTAGAGGATATTTTGGCCAAAGTGCGACAAGGGGGCGTCGATGGAATATCCCTGGTGCCAACCCAACTGAATAAACTCCTCACGCTAGTTTCACCTCCGAGCTCGCTTCCACTAAAGGCAATTTTACTTGGTGGGGCCCATGCTGATGAAGATTTGCTCCAACGCGCCAAACCTTGGCCCATCTACCTCACCTATGGAATGACCGAAACCGCCTCGCAATTTGCTACGGGCAAAACTCCTTTCGGCCCACTAGAACCGCTGCCTGGATTCAGGTTTCGAATAAATTCCGATGGAGAACTTTTCGTTCATGCCCCCACATTAGCCAGTGGTTATTTCACGGGCGGAAATCTGCAGACCCTGCCAAACACCGATAGCTTTTTCCCCACGGGCGACCTAGCGGAGTCTTCCCCTCTCCCAACCAACACAAACGATGAATTACCGAATGAGGCCTTGGTGATCCTCGGCCGTAAATCGGAACGAATTCATACTGGCGGAATGAAAGTGTTTCCGCAACAGATAGAAAAGGTTCTAGGTAACTTCCAGCCTCACTTTCGCGACTATGGTATTTGCGCAGTTTCTGATCCGATTTGGGGTGAGACCATTTGCCTAGCTTACGTGGGAGACGATAAATCGATACCACCGGCCCAAATAGAGGAAAACGTGAGAGCTTTTTTGGCTCGGCATTTGGACAAAAAGTTGCTCCCTAAAAACATTTTATCCCTGGATAAAATCCCACGATCCGATAATGGGAAAATTCTGCGTAGAGAACTGAGTTTAATTGTCTCGACACTCCTGCAAAAAAGAAGTGAAAGAATATAAAAACTTCCCTATAATTTTCTTATGCAACTACCGCGGCCATGGATACGGCTCCTCATTAGCGGATTTCTGATTTTTCACGTATTCGGAGTCCTGATCACCCCCAATCAGGGTTCCTATCTTTTTCAGTCTCTTTCAAGTGTTTATCGACCCTATATGAATTTTTTTGGCTTGGCCCACAGTTGGGGATTTTTCGCGCCAGAGCCCATATCACCGCCGATGTATATTGATTATGTTATTGAACGAAAGGATCACCCTCCACTGAGTGGTCGTTTTCCCCAAGAGGGCAGTCCATTTCTGTTTCGCGACAGGCAGAATCGCCGAATGAGTCTCAGTAAGTTTATCCTCTCCACCGACGACAATATTCGTAATATGTTTGTGCGCTATCTCTGTGGCGATGCCAAAAATATCTTATCGATCCAACTTTGGCGGGTCGTCACCACACAGCCCTCTTTGAAGATGGTGCAAACGGGGGAGAAAAAAATGACGGACCCCGTGGACTCCAAAATTGAAGTCTTGGGAACCTACTATTGTCCGGAGACGCGGTAATGAATTGGGCGAAACAGTATTTACGGGCGGGAATGACGAACTGGAATTACTTTTGGTTTGATAGTCGCAACGACTCTGATCTCAAAGCGCTAAGCTTGTTTCGATTGTTGTTTTGTTCGGTGATGCTATTTTGCTACTTTTCTCGAAGCTTTGATATTGAATTTTTCTACGGCTTTGATGGGATCATGCCCTATTGGCACCATCAAAATGTGGAGTTCTTTCGTTATCACAATTCCATCATTCGCGACTCTTGGAAGGTTTCCTGGATCTTGGCCTTGCATTGTACATTTTTGCTGTTGCTACTCAGTCAGGCCATTGGATTTTTTACAAGATTCTCAGCCATTGCGACCTACTTTTTGCACATGATGTTTTTAAATCGAAACATGGGCGTAATGTTTGGCGTAGACATGATTGCTACGTTCTTTTTGCTTTATCTCTGCTTCGCGAATACTAACGCCTACTATTCTGTGGATGCCTGGAGGAGGCGGGGGGCGAAACAGCAGGGGTGGGCTAGTCACATTGCCTTCCGTTTGATGCAAATTCAGTTATGCGTGGTTTATGGATACTCTGGCCTTGAAAAGTTAAAGGGAACTCGCTGGTGGGATGGTTCGGCTGTTTGGGATGTGCTTTCCATCGGCAATATGCAACGCTGGGATCTCAGTTTTGTGTCCCATTTTCCAATTCTGCTGGCAGCCAATGTTTATGTGGTTTTGTTGTGGGAAATCTATTTCCCCGCCTTAGTTTGGCAGAAACGGTTTCGCCTACCGATGCTTGCGTTCGGATTTCTCATGCACATTGGAATTTATCTATTTATGAATTTGCCAAGCTTTGCCTTCATGATGATCAGCCTCTACGCACTCTTTCTCAAAAAAGAAGAAATTGAGGCGATAGTCTCATTCTTCCAAAAGCTCGGCAGAAAGCATGCAAAACCTTACGCCCAGTCGTAGTTAAAACTAATACTAATGCGAGGAATTTTCTGCATATGCATTGGCACCTCATGACGAAGCCAACTTTCGAATAATACCAAAGATCCAACTTTTGGTGATATCTCGTAAAAATATTGCATTTCTTTCTTCATCGACTCTTTCCGCGGCGGCGAGCCCATAAATGCCGCCAATCGCGGATCTTCGAATTTTAGTCCACTCGCACCCTTTGGTACCTGTACATAGTAGGTTCCGCTAATCACGGACTGTGGATGCAGGTGCAGGCTATGATGGGTGTGCTGATTCATCACATTCACCCAGCATGTATTCATTTCCAGTTTTCTACCACCCAGGTTGTATCCCAGCGCTTTGACGTATTTTTTCACGTGTTGATTCAGGTGCTCTTCCAGGCGACCAAAAGTAGGAGAGAAGTGGTGTAGGCGATTTCCTGAACCATAGCTTGTGAAGCCGTTTCGATAGTTCTCTTTCGACCAATCCTTCGCTGCTTCGTCGAGATTCTGAATGTCATCAATCTCCTTGAGTAGCTGCGCGTTTAGGCGCCTTGCCGAGGTATCCTGCGATTCATAAATTAATGTCGGAAAGAGCGTCTTTATATTTCTTTTCATCGAATTGTTTCCCAAGGAGAAGTTGCGGTTTTGGCACACACAGATGTTTTCAGCTCATCCAACCAGCCGGTTACTAACTTTAATTCAACTTCAGTAAACCGCCCCAACTCTGGTGAGTCCAAATCAAATACGCCCCAGGGCTCGCCCTTACCCCAAGTAAGCGGGACTACCAACTCTGATCGCGAGGCAGAATCGCAAGCAATATGACCGGGAAACTCGTGCACATCCTCGACAATAATGCTCTTCTGGGTAGCAAATGCTCGACCACAAACACCCTTTCCAGCTGGAATTTCCATACAGGCCGGCTTGCCCTGAAAGGGGCCGAGCTGAAGCTTATTTCCATGAAAGAGATAGAATCCGGCCCAATTTAACCTAGGCATTGTGTGAAATACGTAGGCCGAAAAATTTGCTAAGTCGGTAGGCCAGAAGCCCGTGAGATAAGGTTTGGGAGAATCGCCAAAGAAATCTTGCATGTCTCAGGTTTAATGCCTTCGCTGTAGGAATTCAATCGCGAGAACAAGAAATTCCCCGACGCCTCGTTTTTCTTGGTCTATTCGCTGGTAACGCTGGACGAACAGCCCTTCGTATTAATTTGGTAATTAACCGACCAACATCGCCAACGACCCTCGCTTAATTGATTCGAATTGGCAATGTCGGATTTTAGAAAGTAATTACCCTGCGGCACATAGCGGGAATGAAAGTCTCCGCCCCACCACACTTTTCTGAGCATAGCCTTGCCTTGGGTGGATATTATTTGATCCTTCCCGCGGATTTCACCGGAAAGAAAAGTGAGCTCTCGTTTCCACTGATAGGGCGAGGAGACCGAGTGGGTTATCATCCATTTCCGAATCATAACTTTGAGGATATACGCCAAAGTGCGACTGCTAGATAGTATGCATGATAGCCGAAACAACAAAAACGTCACCTGGGAAAATCGTTTCTGGAATACTGGCTCCATTCTGCCCTCTACACAAATTGAATCTTGAGACACCCTAGCACTGGTACCCTGCCAAAGTGACGTGTATGTTTTTCCTCCCAATTCGCTTAACAGCACTCCTGAATTCTTGTGTAGAAGTTTACCTGAATTTTTCTCGTAGACGCGAAAGGCGCCACCTCGGCCCGCCGCGACCCAAACGCGATAAGTGTCGGAGCAAATAATCTCGAATTTTGCTCCCGGGAAAGAGATGCCACGAAAGTTTTTCTCTTCGTATGGTAGACGCTGATCAATTGCGCCAGGATAGAAGTTTTCGGCCGCCTTTAAATAATCTCTCAATCGGTATGGTAAATAATGATCCTCTTGATCATTTGGTAATAAAGACTTCCCATCAGCAATTGCCTGTCGCTGTTGCTGTAAAAGTGCTCGCCCATCAGAAAACTCATTGGCCCAATACTCTAGTGCAAACGGATACGAATGGATGGTGTGGCGCGATCCGAGCGATCCCGCCCACTCTCCATCTGGAAAGGCAAAGTAGGAAATGAATCCCATGCAACGTCGCGCCGCCGCCAGAATGCGTGGATCCTTGTTTATGCGGTGTAGACTCGCAAGAAAGTCTAATGTCCCCAGCGAGTAACCCAGATCACAGCCATCATATTCGAGAAACCATCCCTCATCGGTCTGCAAATCGAGAAATTTGCCAAGCCAAATCTCAAACTGTTGTTGAATTTCCTCAGAGCCCAATCGCTTCGCAATCTGAAATAATGGAAGAATTGCGATGGCATAGTGGTTGGCCAAAATATCTTTTTCATCGCGATGATTAAGATGCCTAGCAGCCCGCTCAAGGCCCATCTTCAACGCTTCCATCAAGGCTGGTGGCACCTCGTCGCCAATTAACTCCAGGGTTTCGCAAATTGAATGCGCCACATATCCCGATGGACCGGCCCAGCCGCGCTCATTTGGATACCACTCATCAAACGATCCATCGCGGTGTTGAATGTTGATGGTGAAACGTAACGCGGCCAAGGCCCAATCGAGAACCTGTGCGTTTTGATAATAGATATTTCCCGGAAAGTTTTTCCGGTACAAATGCGCCAAGGTGGTCGTCAACATTTGGGCAGTGCTTATAGGAAAATCAGTTTTCCGATGTAACCAAAAAGATCGATCAAAACAGCCATAAGTCTCTGAGCTTGGGTTACGATCCAAAAGATTGAGAACCCGAGGCATAGCTGTCAAAACAATCGTTTGATAGGCTTTTGGATCAATCACCACTTACTTAACTTTCAATTTTGAAAAACTGATTCCAAGCAAATACACTGCCAGAAAAATGAAGGCGCATGCAGCAATAAGCAAATAAAGTTGTTGCGTTTTTTGGAAGTAAAATAAAAATAGCAACCCCATTCCAAAGGTTCCGTATTGAAATTTCATATGAAACAGTAAAGCTGGAAGCGTACGATAGACGTAGCGAAAGATTGAATGCAATACTCGCGATTGCCCAAAAGCCCGAACCTTCCATCGACTAGGCAATTCTACGACTTTTGCTCCTCTGGCGTGGGCTTGTATCAATGTCTCTTGCACATACGTGTGCTTGCCAATCAAAAAGAATTTTTCAGCCAAATCGGACCGAATTAAACGAATTCCACCGTGAGAATCAGTAAATCGCTTGCCCGTAGAAATATTGAGAATGAACACCAAGATTCGATTTCCCACCCAATTTACAAATGGATAAGGATAGTCAAACCTCTTCCCTCCTAAAAAGCGCGAGGATATTACCATCTGGGCATTTTCCATTTTTGCCACTTCTAAGAACTTTGGCAGTTCATCCGTATCCACCTGGCCATCGCTATCCATGGTTACAATCCAATCCGGATGTTTTTCTAAGGCGGCGCGGATTCCATGAATAATTGCCGCGCCAAGCCCCACATTTCCACCGGCAATTACCTTTGCGCCTGCATTCTCGGCAATTGTAGGCGTAGCGTCCGACGAGTCATCGGCCACAATAACCGCGCACTCCCAGTTCATTTTATTTCCCAAACTCCATATGGAGTTAATTACGTTAGCAATGGAATCGCTTTCATTTTTCGTGGGAAGTACGAAACAAATTCGTTCTTTTTTCGTTTGTTCAAGCATCTAAAGAGAATCTTTCAAGTTGCTTCCGAAGATCATTGCTTTTTCGTATCGCCATCAGCAATGGACTCTCCATTCTGTTTTCTACGATAAATGATTCTAGACACTTTAGGTCTTTTTCTAGGCAGTGGCCAGAGAATGGACCGCCAGGCTTAAGATACGCATCGGAAATATTCAGTTTACTATCACTACACAGCACCTTCATGACATTCTCGCCATCGATGCACATCTCTTGGCAAAGGTCTGCTACTTCATTTGCAAACGTGACCTTCAAAGAATGAAATGCATTGGAAAAAATCTTAATCGCTTCGGCCTCTGAAAAGCTCTTTAGCTCTATGACCTCAGATGAAAATAGGGTGTCAAATTTTTCTTTCGCT
>CAYZLH010000127.1:0-7291 GCA_964478795.1 uncultured Bdellovibrionales bacterium
AGATCGCCGCCGCTCATAAAGCCAATCACGCGATTTTTTTCGGCCTCAGAAACTTCCATGCGCCAGAAGGTTTCGATGGAAAGTGCCAATCGTCCGGTGGCGCCGCAGCCATAAAAAAAGATTCTCCCGCCTTCACGCAGAGTAGCCTCGATATCGCGAGCCAGTTGCGCAATCTCTTCCTCTTTTTTCACTACCTCTTGCACGGCCTCCACGTCCACCGATTGCAGCAAGGCTAGCGCGCGCGGAAGATCCGTAAAAGCCATCTCCGAGAGGCCATGGATGCTGTTGTTCCGTGGGCAAGATTCCTAAGTGAAAATCTTTGGCCTTTTTAAGAAAAGTTTTGGCGTGCTGATGGGCTCTAGCGCGGGCTTTTGGAGAAATTTGCATGTCCTAATTACAACACGGAAAATCCCAATTTCCTTTCGAGCACAAAAAAAAATGGCGCCTGCACGGCGCCATTTTACTCGTCAGCGTGTAGCGCTTAGCCTTTCAGCATATTTTGCAACTCGCCACTTTCATACATTTCACAAATGATGTCACAGCCCCCCACAAACTCTCCCTTTACATAAATTTGGGGCGAGGTGGGCCACTGATTGCGCTTCTTTAATTCTTCAAAAAGATTCATGTCGTCTAAAATGTTGAAGCTACCAAATTCTACGCCAGTGGCGCGCAACACTTCCGTGGCCCGCGCAGAGAATCCACACATCGGCATATTGGGCGTACCTTTCATATAAATGAAAGCAGGTTTGGATTTAATTTGTTCATCGATCATGGATTGATAGTTAGCCATAAGTTCTCCTTCAAAAATTATAAGTTTTCAAATTGTTCGGGGGTGAATGTCTTTACGGTCAGGGCATGCACTTCATTGGAATTAATTTCTTCCACAAACAAGTCCAAAATCAACTTGTGCTGACGGATCAGGGGCAAACCCTTAAACTTCGGCGATACTACGATCGCGCGAATGTGATCGCCCCCACCCAAATCCTGAATTTGCACGTGGGTCGTTTCCAAATTTTTCTCAATTCGTTCTTTGATTTCTTGCAATGTCATAGTTCCCTTTTCTAACCCAATTTGGCAGCGCAATGCAAGATTGGCGCTCAACGTCGATAGTGAAGATATAGCTCGCCGTCCACATTCCGGCACTCCACCAGCTGAAAGCGCGGAAATTTGCCCTTTAAAAAGCCTTTTCCCTCACACCAGGTGGGCGATTCACTGCCACCCACCAGAATGGGCACCACTGTCAAAAATATCTGATCCACTAAACCCTGCTCTAAAAAGGATGCGTTAAACTCCCCGCCCCCTTCCAATAGCACCTTTTCTGCTCCGGCTTTGGCGAAGGCCTTGATGATCTCCTGGGGCTGTGGCCGCGCCGCCCGACCGCGGAGCACCTTTACGCCCATGAGCTCCAGCGACTTTTGTAATTTTACCGAAGCGTCTTTTCCGCAAAAAATCCAACGATCGAAGCCTTTGGCTTTTTCCCAGGGCGTGCCCCGTGGGATTTTGAGCTGTGAGGAAACCACGGCCGAGATGGGTTGATCGGGCCAGCCTTTAGCCCTTCTTTGAAAGAGTAAATCATCGCCTTCCACCGCCAAGGGCTTGGGGTAGGCCGCGAACGTACTGGCGCCATTGATCACCGCCTGATGTTCAGCGCGAATTTCCGCCATTCTGTGGCTATCGTAATCTGAGCCCAGCTTCACTGGCCCCCGCGCTTTGGTGGCAATCTTGCCATCCATCGACATCGCCATATTAATGGAAATCATAATGCAACTCCCTTCCCTAGGCATTCTGCGCTAGCATATAGCCTATGAAAAGCAAAATTCTCCTCGTCCGAAATTTGGGAAACTCCGACCGCTTCCTCAAGCTAGCCAAGCCCCTTTTTCCCGAAATTCATTTTTTTGATTCCTGGGAGCAAGTCAATTCGATTCTGCGTGGCAGCCAAGCCGAAGCAATCTTTTTTGCCACCTCCGATGCCAAGCCCACCAAAGCTTGGTGCAATCAGATGCTCAAGCAGTTACAAAAAGTGGATCTAGTTTGTGGCGACCAAACCTTCACCGGCAAAAGTCGCGAGCAAAAAACTTATGCGAAGATTTTTCAATCGCGCAGCAAAAAATCCACGCAAGGTTTAGGTTATGCTCTGCCCTGGGGCTCCTTGGAAAATCTCGCCACCACCCGCAAAACATGGCTGGCCGTGGGTGAACTCTCTGCCGTGGCCGAATGGGCGGCGGAGAAGGATTGGTGTTGGCGTGCCATTTTGCAGGGAAAAATCTTGGGCTACTGCCCCACTCCACTCAGCGTAGACCGGGAAATTGCCCCGACCAAACTCCAAGAATTCTTTGATCGTGGTGCTAGCGACAGTTGGTTACAGCGCACTTACCAGTTTCTCAATGGCGACTGGGAATTGATGTTGCCGCTCTCCATGGGTGTCGAGGGTTTTGAACGGTTGTGGCAAAAGGGCGATGCCTTGCGGGCCCGTTGGGCCTTTGCCTATGGTTCGGGGATGCAATGGGGCTATAGTCAATCGTTGCGCCCCTGCCCACTGCCCCGGGCGGCCAATCAGACCGTCTATTGGAGTTCCAATAAAGCCGTAGAAGTGTTTGTGCCCAAACTTGGATTAACGAGGCTCGAAGGTAAGGCCGCGCAGTTTTTTCTGCTGAGTCGTGAAGAAACAAACGAAGCAAAATTGCTCCGTGCGTTCCAAAAGATTTTTCGAGTTTCTGCAACTGAAGCAAAAGAAGAGATGCCACAGTTCTTAGCGAATTTTTGATTTTCGCTTTCTAGCAATTCAATCTTGCCAGAGACAAGCCAACGGCTGACCCACGCGTTTTTCTTTGTCTTTTTTTACGTGATATTCCTGCACTGTCTTTTTCGATTCGAGGAATAAAAATTTCTTTAAGGGTTCACCATCTTTTGGTGGAAGCGTCACAATCCAAGCGCCCTCATCCGAGGCAATATCGTAATCTTCGTGATCCAGCGCCTTGCCCTCGAGAAAAAACTCCATCAAAGAATCTTCTTCTTCGCGTAATGCCACATAGGCATCTTTATGATTTTTTACTTTCCCTTCGCCACAGGCGATCAAAAACACACCATCGGCTTTGGCAACGGGGACTAGTATTAGTAGAGCAGAAAGTAAAATCATATGTATCTCCTATCGAAAACAAGGGGTAAATCGCTTCAATCGCTGTTGCACTTTTCGCGTGGCCGGGTTTGTGGAGCGAAGCGTAGACCAAAATCTTGCTCCACCGCGCCAACGAGAACCATTGGTATAGCCCACACCATCGTCTTTGCGAACCCAATGATTCAAAATTCCCACGGCGCAGTCCATCTGCTTCACGGGATCATAAATGGTCAATGAACGGTCGGAAAGGTCTTTGCGGCGGTCTGCTCCCCAATTAAATTTGCAATATTTACGGTAGGTTTTTTGCCCTGCCGAACTATAGGAGAGCTGGAATAACCCTTGGCTGTGTTTATTAGGGCGAATGGTGCCACTATAGTCGTTCCGTTTGGTCGATTCATTGAACGTGGCTCTAGTCTTAAAGCTACTTTCTCGCTCGGCTACGGCAATCATCAGATGCGCCCAAAATTCCCGGCGATCGGCCTTACTTAAACTAGAATACTTAGGGCACCACTTGTGTTTGTCGCCCAAATGCTTTTGCTCGAGCAAATCTTTTCCGAAGGTATCGATGGATTTTAAAAGCTGCTGAGACCACTTTCTACCCACCGAAGCGCTGGGAGGATTTGTTGTTTCCCAAAAGGGCTTCACCTTGAAGGAAACGCGAGGGGCGATTTCCTCTTCGAGCTCATCCATCTCGGAATCCTTGCGCGGTTTAGTTGCAGGATCCGCATCGGCTTCATCTTTTTTCGGTTTCGGCTGAGGAATAGGAATCTTCTTGCCGCTATCGTCTTCAACCACTCGTCCCACCAAATCAGGCACGGTGGCACCCTCCATACCGGGTCCCATCGGATTGCCATCGGCATCGATTGTAATTCCACAGGTCTGCAGCTCTTCTCCGGAAATATCATTTTCTTGGAGAATCTTTAAGAACTCAGCAAGGCTAGAGAAACAAGCTTCAGATTCGCAAAAGCGAAAGCCATCTTTTTTCCAACCAGGCACGTAGATATAGCGATCTTGACCGTCGATGACTACATTTATCGCTACGCCTTTTCGCATGGGGATCACATTGCGAACGGCATAAACCACTCCCTTAGTGGTACGAAAATCGATATTGTCGGTGCGATTCATGTCGAAGTCGGCCGAAGTTCGCACGTGATAGCCTTCTATATTAACTTGTATATATTTCGGAATTTTCCCGTCGCGGAAATAGTCTTTCAAGTCTACTCTTGGAGCCTTCTCTAAAAGAGGTTCGTCGTCGCCGGTGGTATGGGAAAGCGCGGAGCTGGCAATAAACATTGCCAGTAAAGGAAGAGCCAAAAGGGATTTCCACGCACCCATCATAAATAGGATAATCTCAATTCCCATGCCATGCGGATGGAATTCCGAAAAATCAGCTAAATTGTGGAAACTACAACACTGGTCTCCTAACGGATACAGGTGAAAAAGAGCAACTTTCTTGCGTATTTGTTGGACAGCTGTAGTTTTTTTGGTCGCCAAATCTCTTAAAAATATCCAGTACTTTCAATGTCTTACAGACCAATTCAAGGCTTCGCGGTGCCCCCAGAACTGATGTTTCCCCTCTAAAATTCTGCCTATATCGACGATATAATCTAGAGAAATCGTCGGGCGACTTCGGGAGTATTGAAAGTTCATGGAACCCCAGAGAAAAATTCGAATCATCACCAGCGATATGCATTTGTCGGCGGGAAGATTTATCGAAGGCTCGCAAAATCCCCATGAAGATTTTTACTTCGACCGTGAATTTATCGAATTTTTGGAATACTTTTCCTCCGGCGAGTACGGTGATGGCTGCGAAGTTCAGCTGATTCTTAATGGCGATGTTTTTGATTTTCTCAACGTGCCCATCCAAGGAGATTTTCCGGATATTGTTACCGAGTCTGTGGCCGTTGAAAAAATTCGCGCCATTTTCGCTGGTCACCCAGAAGTAACCAAGGCGTTGCAGCAATTCGCGAAACGCCCCGGAAAGAGCATTCTTTACAATGTGGGTAACCACGATCTCGAGTTCTTCTTTGCCGGTGTTCGCGAGGAGTTTTGTAAAACACTAGGGGGAGAAAATTTCGACCCCAAAAGAGTTTCCGTGAATGTGGAGACCGAGTATTTAGAATACGACGGAATTCAGATCCATCACGGCAACCAATTTGAAGCCGTGCATAGTACCAATTATCAACGCCCGTTTGTCGAAGAAAACTTACCGGAGCCCATTCTCTATCTACCCTGGGGTTCGGTCTACGTGATTAAAATTATCAATCGTTTGAAATTAGAGGTGGATCATATCGACAAAGTAAAACCAGCCAAACTTTTTATGCTTTTTGGCCTGTTCGTGCATCCAATTGTGATCATCAAATTATTTCTCTTTTCGGCATTTTATTTTTTGAACACTCGTTTTGTGTATAACCCCCGCCGTCGCGCAAATATCGCCAACACCTTGGCAATCATGAAAGAAGAAATCACTCCGTTCTATGGCTTAGAAGACGACGCCCGCGCTGTGCTCGACCAGAATCCCAAAATTCATACGGTGATCTTTGGTCACACACACGGACCCATGCAACGCTTTTATCCCGACGGTAAGACCTATATCAATACGGGTACCTGGACTCGAATGATCAACTTAGATTTTCGTAACCTCGGCCAAAGCACAAAACTCACCTTTGCCATGATCGACTACCGAAATGGAGCACCTCGCTCCACTTTAGAGGAATGGGTAGGCTTGGCCCGCCCCCATCGCGCCTTCAACTTTTAACCCGCTAACGAGTGAACCTGCTGTCTCCCTAAAGAAACCAGGGAAAATTGTCGAAGAGCTTTACAGCATGCTGAAGATCAAACTCACGGATGGGTCGGAACTAGAAGTGCTTCGCGAAGAAGTACATTCCATCATTCCCATTGCGAAAATGCTCCGCCACTCTCATCTCCTATCCACAGGGTTGATTTATCATGGTGGAAAAGTCGTGCCCGTGGCTGGACCCGTCGAATTTGATAAACTACAAGAGGAGAATCATCTCCCAGTAGAAGAGCGCACTTGGATTCTCTTTTTGGGCAATCATGCCTATGTCATTTCTGGATTTCCCAAGTTTGACGATGACATCGCTCTCAGCAAAAACAAAAAGATCGCAAATAACGTCGTGGAACTTCCCATTGTCGCCGCAAAAGATACAGAAGTGCCCGCCTCAGAGGAAAATGAGCTCTCGGAAGAAGAACGAGTTTTGCGCGAAATGGAAGAACTTTTAAAAACCGCTTAAGTCGGTAGACTCGACCTAGGATAGTCATGAAAAGTATCCAAGCCATTCTACTATTCGCCCTACTCCTCGGAAATTCAGTCGTGCTCGGAGCAGACCTCAATGCTCGCTGCATGGCAAGCTACCAAAAGCTCGAACGACACATCTGTGGGCAATGCCATTTAAATGTCTTGGACTTACTAGAACAATTTCCAGCGGGTACCGATCTGAAAAATACCCAAGTGCTTTACCTCAAGCCGCCCTGGGTTCGGAGATTGAAGACTTTTCCGAAAAACGAGGGGTGGATCTTTCATGTGGTCGTGCAAAGAAACGGAAAAATATTAGATCCTGATTTCTCCACAGACTCTGCCCTGGATATCCACCAATACCTTAAAACTATGTACAAGATAGATGAAATTCCCAACAATGATTTTGAAATCATCGCCATTCCAGCTGAAGACTACTTGGCCGAAATGGGAAAAATCGATTCCAATAATTTCATCGTCGATCACAATTATTATTTGAACAAAGAGGGTTATTCCCGCTATCCCAAAGTTCAGGCGTCGGAAGTGCTTCGCGGGCGAGAGATTCCGAAACCCTCGGCAAATTTTCGCCCGAATCCCTCCATGCCACGACTCTTAGAAGACTCCCGCAATATTGAGTGGCGCGACGGCGATTGGCTGGTACGAATGGCTGAGGGAAAAATCACTGCATTCCATCGCGGAAAGGAAACCGCGGACCTCGAACGAATAAAGATCTTTTTTACCGAACTTGAAAATCGCAGTCGGCAGCACGAGCGATTTCGCCGAGCCCTGCAGCACTTTTGGTCGATGGGTGGCCGCAGACCGTAAGCGTTTTAGCGCCTCAAAACGGCGAACCCTCTTCGCGTAAATATTTGATCTCGTCTGCCGTTGAAGACCGTCCCAAAACTTCGTTGCGATTGGGA
>CAYZLH010000128.1:0-6122 GCA_964478795.1 uncultured Bdellovibrionales bacterium
AGGCGTCTATGCTAGCGCCGGAAGGTTTTTGCAAAATATGTTTAAGGTAAGTAGCGGGCCAAGCGCTAGTCGATCGGCGATAGGCGAGGCTTATCTACCCGAGGTGGTGATTGGCTATCGAACAAAAAAGTTTTTACCAACTCTTGGGGTTACCCTCTCGGGCAATAAAGCCCATGATGGAGAAATGAAACGCTCCATCGTGCGTTTGGATTTTCCTTATCTTTTTCCGCACAATGAAGCCATCGAGTGGAAAGCTGGACTTGGTTATTTAGTATATCGACTGAAAAGTGATGGCGCCACGGTTACACTCAGAAATGGATCGAGCACCTCCACATTTTATGTGCCTGCAGGCGCGCAATCGGGATCACAAATCTATTTTATGGGTGGGATGGGGTATCTGTTGGATAAGGGTGTGCGCTGCGATCTCGATATCATTCTTGGCAATTTATTGACCACAAAACGCACGCTCAATTTTTCACTAAGAGGTGGATATGTTTTTTAAAGCATTGCTGTGGGCTCCTTCGGTGGTATTGGCCTTTACTCTCACCACCTCCAATATGCGCGGCTGGGATAAAGAAGAAGTAGTCTTTCGATTTAATTCGGCGAATTGTGCCACTTCGGCTGGAGCCATTGAAGAGGCGATTGATCACGCCGTGGATCTATGGAATGCCGTGCCCACTAGTCGTCTGAAGGTTTCCTATGGTGGCACTACTACCGAAACATCAGCTTCGGCTAGTCCTGTGATTCGTTGTGTGACATCGGGAATTTCTGGAGCGGTGGGCGTCGGAATTATCACCACCCGTTCGGGCGTGATTCAAGAGGGTGAGATTCAGCTAAATTCTGAGGCTGGAGATTCGGGAAATATCGGCACGAAATCCGAAGCGCAATTGAAAATCACCATTGCCCACGAGATGGGACACATCTTTGGCTTAGGTCACAGTGCCGTGGAAGATGCGTTAATGTATTTCTCTTTGGGCTCCAAAGAAAACGCGATCCTATCCCAAGATGATATGGACGGAATGACCTGGCTCTACCCGAGGAAAGAGCCGGGCGATGGTGTGCTAGGTTGTGGAACTATTTCTACTGAAGGTGGTGACGGAGGAAGTGGTGGTCTGTTCGCCGTCTTTTTCTTGGCCGCAATCCTTTATCTTTGGAGTCGCAGTCGCAACAGTATCTCGCTGGGAGCATAGATGAATTTTTTCGTATTCATTGGCTTTATCCTTTTTGTAAGTCCGGCTTTTTCTCAAACAAACCAGCAAAAAATTCTGTATCAAGTTGGTGATCAGATGGTTGAAGAGACCTTTCAAATTTCCGCCGACCAATGGCCGGATTTGGTGGAACGACGCTATCAACCCATCGCGAAACTAGCGCGTACCTATTTTTCCTCTGAAATCTCTTCGCAATCGACGGAATTAGCCCCAGAGATGAGTCTCATCAGTAACGTTGGTTACCTATGGGAAGCAAAAAATTCCTGGAATTGGGAATGGGAAGTTCGTTACGCGCAATGGATTCAAAAGGAAGTGGATACCGGTTTCTTAAAGCGCTACGGAGTGGCCACCGACTGTGCCGACGTGGCCTATGCTCTTCGGTGGATTTTTGCGCGAATCCATTCCTTGCCCATGTCTTCTCGCTTAGCAACGGGTCACTGGTTCACCCACAAATCTCTTCGCGCCGAATGGAAGCGTCTACCTACCGCTCCCGTTTGGCACCAAGACAAAAGATTCTTAAAGGCGCTCAACTATCTATTGGATCTTACTTATACGCATTCACTGGCTAGAGATACCTATCCGGTCGCTATTCAAGAAGCGTCCCTTCTTGAGGGCACGATTCAATTGTATATTAACAATGCCAGCGGCCACACACAGGTGCTCACCAAAGTTCGCGGGCCACAGGAACCCGGAATTCCCGTGGAAGTATTGCAATCCACCGTACCGCGGGCCGAACGAGATCTATTTGGTGGCGGTTATTGGAATCGCGAAACACAACCGGAAGGCAAAGGTGGGCTAGTTCGCTTCCGGTGGCCCCAAGGCGAAAAGTTGGTGCCGGCTGAGGAAATGCCATTTTTTTCCCGAGAGCAATATTTACCTTCTTTCACCAATGGCAAGGCGTTTTTTCTGGCCATATTCGAGCGGATTCAACCTGGCTTTAGTTTTTTAGCCCTCTTAGATCGTTTGTATGCTGATATTCTCGCCCAATTAGAAGAACGCCGAGCAGTGGTGGAGCAAGGGTATGAATTCTGTCGAAAAAACTCCTGTGAACCGGGGACTCCCGGAGACGAAAACTGGAGCACGCCTTCGCGGGACAAACGTCTCTTGGGAATGATTCGTGATTTAGAGCAAATTGGCTTTTTTCTGCCCGATCGCTCCCACCAAAAATATGTGGAGGAATTGTTTCGCAAGCCTGCCTTCCCATATTCACAAAAATTATTTTCCATTGAGACAATAGCCTGGCTACTGTCCATTGGTTTTGCTTCGCCCGATCCGCGGTTGGCGCCAGAATATCGTTGGGCCTTAGGTACCGAAAAATTTCGGAATGTGCTCTATCAAAAAGCAGTTTCGCTCTGGGAATCTCGTCAGAAAAAGGTAAAAAAGATCGGCGTCTGTTCGCCTGGCTTGTGTAAGGAAGGAAGCCAAGCATGGATTAAGAACAGCACCATGGAAGAAGATTTAGCGCTGAGAAAACTCAAAGTTCATGCGGCATATTTTTGTGCGAAGAATTCCCCGCAAGAATGTGCCGAGTGGACTGCCCTTCGAAATTCCAGTTTCCCGATAACAGACGCTTATGAAACTCTGGAAATGGCCTTAGGTCGATTCTTATTTTTAAATTCCGATCCTCGCGTACCCGTGGCCAAACGAACATTGGATCCGTGGTCGGGAAAGAAAATCGTTATTGCTCCATTTGCGGCGAGAATGTTCTCTAACGGGACGGATCTGATCTTTGCTGACTCTGGACGAGAAAGAGAAATTTGGAACATTAGTGGTAAACCAAGGCGATATTCTTTTTCGGAAAGAATTCTCGCGATGGACCTGCAATACGATCGAGTTTGGCTTTTGGCGAATGCCACGCTTATCTCGCAATCAATTCGACAAGAAGGAGACCGAACGTCGATACCGATTCCTTTTGACCTGAAACAACTTCAAGTACTCGGTGACGGTAAAGTCTTAGCTTTGGGTGATCAACAGTGGGCCGTGCTCCACGCGGAAAGTGGTGGATTGAACTGGATTGCCTCGGGTAATTTCGAACGCCTTCTGCACTTGGATCGAGGGCATTTTATTCTGTTTCATCCTAATCCAGTTTATTATGATTTCACTTCTGGAAATTTTGCTGGGGTTCCACTGCCTGAAGAGGCGAAAAGCATTGATCAGTATTGGGCAGATCAAACAGAAAATGGCTGGTTTTTTAGGAACAATGATCCGGGCTACTATAACTTGCGCAAGGGGAGCGGCGAATGGTTGGCGGAGCCAAATTTGCGATTTTTGCTGGCCTCCAAAGACGGTCGGCAACGACTAACTTATGAAAATGGAAAAGTAATTTTACAATCCTATCATCAAAATGGGCAGAAGATATCTGAACGACAGTTTGCGGGCGGTTCGGTTTACTCGAATGGGGATTTTGTGCGTGTCGTTGAATCAAATCATTATTTTATTCGCGGCCGAAATGAAATTTCGATCGTTGTTCTGAAAGACGGCTCCGAAATTTACGAAGTGAATGACAATCGATATCTTGTAAGGGAGGGAAGCGAGTTCCGATTAAAGGAGCTGGCCACCGAAAGAGTGCTGTATCGTACCACCGAAATTTTGCATTTCCCTCGGCAAACGAACTCGAATCATATCTTGAGTTGCATCGAAAACGATCCACAGGGCAATTGGGATAACTATCGAATGATATGTCGTTTAGTAGATTTCACTCAATCCGAAAGAGTTTCGATTTTAACGGGCCTTTCGCCAATGCGATACAGGCAAAGACAAAGTTCGTCAATTCAGCACGGAAATTTGTTCAATTACGATGATATAGCCGTGTGGATTGGTGAGGATCTTTCCTCACTTTAAACTTTTCTTCAAACTAGCCAAACCAGCGAAAGCATTGTTCTTCAATTCTTGCACTTTCGGCGGAGGGGCCTTGCCCTTTGGTCCAGAAGAAAACGAGCCACTGCCGACGCTCCGGGCTGGACCAGAGCTTCCGCCTTCTTTCTTCATCGAAAGTGCGATTTGATTTTTCTCGAGATTGATCTCCATGACCCGCACTTGCACTTTATCGCCGGGGCTCACCACTTCACGAGGGTCTTTCACAAAGGTGTCGCTAAGTTGGGAGATGTGAACGAGTCCATCTTGGTGTACGCCGATATCCACGAAGGCGCCGAAGTTGGTTACGTTGGTTACGATTCCTGGGCACATCATATTGGGCTTCAAGTCTTTTACTTCGTGAATGTCTTCCCGATACTGGAACTGCACAAATTCTTCACGAGGATCGCGTCCGGGTTTTTCCAACTCTTTCACCACGTCGGCGAAAGTGAAGGCGCCGAGATCGGTGGCTAATTGTTTATCGGCTTTCAAGAGGCTCACGCCCGCGCCAATCAATTCCTCAATTTTTTTGCCCATGCGCTTCGCGGCGGATTCCAAAAAGGAATAGCGCTCCGGATGCACGCCCGTATTATCCAGTGGGTTTTCACCATTGGGAATGCGTAAAAAACCGGCACACTGTTCAAACACTTTGTCGGTAAAGCGCGGAAGTTTTAACAGATCTTGGCGAGACTTGAAGAGCCCTTTCTTCACGCGGTGATCCACAATGGTTTTCGCCAAGCTTTGGCTGATCCCAGAAATATGGGAGAGCAAATGCGACGAGGCGGTGTTCAAATTTACGCCCACCGAGTTCACGCAGGAGTCCACCACGAAATCCAATGATTTTTTCAACTCTGATTGCGAAACGTCGTGCTGATATTGACCCACACCAATGCTCTTGGGATCCACTTTTACCAACTCGGCGAGAGGATCTTGCAAGCGGCGGGCGATGGAGATGGCCCCGCGTACGGTCACGTCTAGATCCGGAAACTCCTCACGGGCCACTTCACTGGCGCTATATACAGAGGCTCCAGCTTCGCTCACCATCACCACCGGTACATTGCCAAAGCCGCCCTTTTTGAGTGCTTCACGAACAAAGGTTTCTGTCTCTCTTCCTGCCGTACCATTTCCCACGGCCACAGCACGCACATTTCCTTGTTTCACCACTTCTTGTAGCATCTTTTCCGCATTGGCGCGCTCGCCTGCGCTTTGCAGGTGCATCACGGTGCTAGCTAAGTATTCTCCGGAATCAGAGATCAGCGCCAATTTGCAACCGGTGCGAATACCCGGATCCACGCCAAGCACAGATTTTGATCCATAGGGCGAGGCCAAGAGCAATTTTCGTAAATTTTCGGCAAACACTTGAATGGCCGCATCATCCGCCACTTTTTTCAGTTGTTTATGCATTTCGTTTTCGATACTGGAAAACACATAAGCTTTGTAAGCCAGTAGGGCCGCTCGTTTTAGAAGCGCGGCCCCGGGGGCAGTAGGCAATTTAATAGCTGTGGATTCATAGACTGCTAAATTTCGCTCGTGAAACTTTTCCCCTTCAGGTCCGCCATCGATAGTTAACACCAGTTCTTCTTCCGTCCAGCCTCGGCGCATCGCTAAATAGCGGTGAGAGTTCTGCGGCTCCAAAAGTTTGGCAATGGGTTCCGCATAGTCGAAGTAGCGTTCCACCTTTGAATTCGGCTGAGCTTTCTTTCCCTTTACCGAGCGTAAGTATCCGCTCTTTAGGGTGGTTTGTTTGATTCGCTCGCGAAGATCTTGTTTGAGCGAAAGCATCTCCACCAAAATATCGCAGGTCTTTTCCAGCGCGGTCTTGATGTCTGGAACTTCTTTTTCCGCATTTAGGAATTCAGCCGCTTTCTGATCTAAGGTAGTTGCTCCCGCAGAAGCTTCGCCCTGGGCTGTGGCCCAAATCCACTGGGCAAGCGGCTCTAATCCTGCTTCTTTGGCCAGCATTGCTTTGGTTTTTCGTTTTTGTTTAAAGGGAAGATAAATTTCTTCCAAGCGATCTAAATCAAAACACGCAGCGAGTAATGTTTTTAACTCAGGGGTGAG
>CAYZLH010000128.1:6132-7288 GCA_964478795.1 uncultured Bdellovibrionales bacterium
TTCTTTTGGCTCTCTAGCTCTTTTAAAATAAAGGCCTGTCGCTTGAGCACATTTTCCAACTCGTCTTTGGCCTCGATCACCTTTTGAATATTTACTTCATCCATATTGCTCGTTTGTTCTTTGCGATATCGAGCGATAAAGGCGACGGTGGAACCTTCTTCAGAAAGTTTGATCACGCTTTGCGCGGCGTGAAGGGAAATGCCAGGTATTTTTTTTGCGAGCCACGTTGAAAAGTCCATAGGAGAAGTAGAATAGGGTGAGTTTGTGGACTTGGCAACTTTTGGAAACAGCAAAAAATGCGCAGCGTTTTTCCTGATTCAGAGGGAACTTTCCTAACGCTAATAGCATAGTGCTTCGCGCCAGTAGATTCATATCTGTCTCGCAAACTTACCGGAGAAGCGCAAGTTCAGCTTTGTTAAATTATTTTATCACCACGCAAAAATGTGGATACAATGTGCACAAATATGATTGGTCCAAAGAAAATCTTTTGGAGATGCATGTAACCAATGAGTCGGAAAAATCCTCAGCCTTGGCGAAAAATAGTGTTTGGCGCCCTGCTGCCGGTGCTGGCTTTTACTTGGCTCGAAGATCAGTATGGAATTTTCTGGGGCGTCGTTGGCGGAATGGTATTTAGTTTGGGAGAAATCGGATTCGAATATTGGCAGGACAAGCGTGTGTCCACGATAAGCTGGATTGCCGCCGTGGCGATCCTTGTTTTGGGGTCTGTATCGATGATTGCTCAAGATGGAATTTGGTATAAATTGCAGCCGGCAATTTTTGAAGGGGCGATGGCGCTAACGATTTTTGCACTCGGATTGCGTGGTCGCCCCTTTTTACTCTGGCTTATGGAGCAGCAGAAGCAAACACCACCGGAATTTCTTCGCCCTCGGTTTAAAAATATATCCTGGCGCCTAGGCTGTTTCTTTTCTTTGCACACTGGATTAGCGATCTGGGCGGCAATATCCTGGAGCACGCGAGATTGGGCCATCCTGAAGGGCGTGGGATTTATTACAAGTTTTATCCTCTATTTTGGGGTGGAAATTTACTTCCTTCGCAGGGCGGCATCGGCGGGCGCTAGGCGTTAAATGCCTAAGCGAGACTTTTCGCCTCTTTGTATCTGCTGAAACTGGTTTCAATGGGTCGACCGGTTTCATAA
>CAYZLH010000129.1:0-950 GCA_964478795.1 uncultured Bdellovibrionales bacterium
ACTTTTTTATCGAGCTTATGCAGGAGAGAGAATTACGGAAACGGAATCTACTCTTTCCATTATTGAAATGTTCTCGATTGATCGAAACCCTAATGCGTCAGGACTTAATCCGCCCCTAATCATTTCTCCGCAAAGAGTCAAAAATTACTCAAGACTGAATCGGGCCTTTCATTGAGAAATGAATTTCACGTAATTTGATTCCAGTAATCTTCGCCGACATCACTTATTTCAAGAAAGGGCCAGGGCCCTCTGAAGGTCATTGGAATTTCGCCAAATCGATTTTTCAAGAGGGAAAGATCAACATACTTTTCCTCTTCGCAGAACTCTTTAGTTGGCATTGATGCCTCACAGATCAGATCGCAATAAGGTTCGACATGCCTCAGGTCCTGTAATTTAAAGGATGAAGTTTTCTGCATCTCAAGGCAAACGATTATCGTAACTAAATTGTCTTCTACCAATTTTTTCAGATTTAAAAAAAATGCATCAAGTTCCGTCCAGTCAAGGCAGGCTGGCAAGCGTGAAAGGCAAATCACCTTAGACGTACCCCCCTCTCCGATAATGCTTTCTAGATCGGTAACAATACTTTCTGAGATAGTATTCCCAGCAGAATAGATTCTAAATTTTAGTTCAAGATCGCTTTTTACAACATCTTGACCGAGCACGAGGCCTACGGCATTTGCGAGATAGCTTTTCTGGCCCGGCGGGTGCGCCGAAACTACCAAACATAGCGATGGGCAGTTCAACATTTCGGAAAGGTAGTGGTAGTACGTAGAAGATTCTTCGTGCCGATTCATGGCCTCATAATATTCAGAAGACTGGACAGGTTTTGGCCATTCAGTTCCATAAGAGTTAGTTACTAGAGCGGGAGCGTTCATTTAATTGAACTTTGTTCCATTAAATGGATAATAGTGCCGCCATCCGGTTGATTTGATTAAATAAACGGGTGTCCA
>CAYZLH010000129.1:960-7276 GCA_964478795.1 uncultured Bdellovibrionales bacterium
GGAAATCGCACAAAACCACTAGAAACGCCCATCTTGCAAAGTTTTTAAAAGACTTGATGAAGGATCGCGGCGTGACCCAAGCCGAGCTCGCTAAAATTGCAGGCAAGAACCGCTCTGTAATTAATAACTGGGTACAAGGTACCAATCCGGCTGAGGGCGTAGTTGGCCTAAAGAAAATCTGCAATGCCTACGGATACTCTCTTTCTCACGCGCTCACTGGTGAGCCAGATATTTTCGAGCGCACCCCTGAAATGAACGTGGAATCGAAGATGAAAGCCATGTTCGATGAGGAAGATCTCTACGACGGCTATGCCCGGATCAAAGTTTATAAGCTAGTGGCGAAGAAGCGCGGGTAATACGATATGCCACTATCGCTAACCTTCCCAAAAACATTTGAAAAGCACGAGCTCACCGTAGCACTAGATATTGGCTTTAGTAACAAGAAGGAAAGCTGTGGAATTGCATGGAATGAAGGCGAGGAGACTAAGTTGGCGGCTATGAAGTTTGGGGCCGCAATCGATCACATTTTCAAGTTAGCGTTGAATTCGAAGTCCACGGCGTTGATTATTGAAGCCCCGCTTTCCGTCCTTTTTTCAGAAGATGGCAATCCAGAATGCAGATTCCCATCGGAGAAAAATAATGGTTGGTATTGGGGGGCTGGCATCCTTACTCATGGAGCGGCCCTTGTATTACTAAAGGGTCTCTATTATCGATCTCAAGGGACCGAATTGGAAATTTCCATATCTATCTATGAAGCATTTAGCTCAAACAAGAAAACGAATCTTTGCGACAAACATGAAGCAGAGTTAATTTTTGATCTTTTTCCCAGAGGCGCCACCAAGCAAATTTTTCTTCCTAGCCAGTGCGTCGGAATTAACAAATTTTACCACCTAGAAAAGATGAATGAAGATCAAAAGAATAATGAAAAGTTAAAAAACTCCCCTCCGCCAATTATTTTGGAAGTGACGGAAGAGGACAGGAAACATGCATTTGAAAAACCTGACCGCAAAGAATGTAAAGACTGCAAGGATCGAAACAGCAAAATAGAATAAGTAAGGGAGCCTAAATAGCCCTTAGAATGTCCTCTTTGAACCGCTCATACATCTTCCTATCCTGCCGTACAATCCTGCTCGACTCCTCTATCAGATAGTTTTCCCGTTCTACTTTTGTAAGCAACCGCCTCGCGTAGCGATCTTCTTTGTGCCCAAGAAACCTGTTGAGACCGGAAATTTCAAATTCGGAAAAAGCCGAGGTGAGGATTTTTCTCATCCAGTTCGGCCCAACCTCTCTGTTGAAGTACCTTCTTGTCAGTCGGCGAATCTTTTCAAATCGATTCCCTCTTAAGGTTCCAGCTCCTGAACCCGTCATGCCAGGAAATAGAAGTCTGGAAGTGCCGTTGATCTTCGGCCGCACGCTCTTCAAATAGAATTCTGCAAAATCAGTAAACCAAGGAGGAAGGCAAGCATGTACCAAGGGTGCGTCCTTATGCCTTGAGGTTTTACTCGGCAGATAACTCAGCAGGTAAATGTCTTCAAAACGTTCAAGGTCGCTGGCCTGAATCGTCTCGAAGAGATCTTTCGGACGGGGAGCGAAGGTAATCACGATGCAGGCCATGAAAAGGTCGCGAGCTCTCAAGAGAAGGCTCTGCTTATCTCTTTGGTTTAGTGATGCCCACTTTTTCATTGCCCCCTGATACTCTCCAGATTTTTCCTGAAAGTTTTTGTAAAAAATCTTGTAGATCTCAGAATAGGAAGGAAGAGAACCCGAGTTCCTCAGACGTTCGTTTACTCCGGGTTTCTCTAGCTTTTCTGTAGTGTAAAAGTAATGCTTCCAGAAGCTGCTTCTTAGCTCATCAATTTCTTTGTCGCTCCACCTTTCAAATCCGCCTATCTTCAGAAACCCTGCGGCCCGAATCACACGCGTAAGGCTATCGATATAAGTGTTCGCACTGGCAGTGGTATACTTTTCACGATCATAGGCCTCGTTTTGGAGCCAGTCCTTGAGGCATTCCTCCGTCAGGTAATCTGCCAAGATCTCGCTCACCCTCTTTTTACCCTTCATAGCACAACTTAGATAGCTTCGAAGGTTCCCCTCCGTTCGCTTCCATGTGTTTTCTCCGACTGCTTCGAAACGCTTATCCTCATCAAAGAGCGCTCTCTTCCCTCGCGCCGTTTTACTTTGGTTTTTGCCAATGCAAAGATCTCGAATTTTTTCTAGATCCGACTCCATTTTGGCGGGCAGCGGCGCCCTCTCCTCTGCAGCGTAAAAGCGGAAATCCATTTGCTGCAACACGGCTTTGAAGTTCTTTCTATGCCTGCGCACGCCTCCATCTTTCAAGAGGCCATGGCGACTCTCGAGAAAAGCCGCAAAGGCGCGCACGAGTGCATCGCCGTCTCGGGTTTTGAGCGTTGGAACTCCATCCATAGTAAAAAACTGATCTAAATAGCGAGCGGTGACTTTCCAACCCGGGAGGGCCGCGCAAACAGACTCCGGAACCCAAGCTAAGTGGTGCTGCCAAGACGCGCGCGTCCTGGCGGGAAAATCCCCCGGCTCGGAGACCGCCACGATCCTTCGGTAGTACATGAGAACATTGCGCACGTATCCGCCACAGAGGCCCTTACCTTCAAGTTTGGCCTTAATCGCGGCGCCAACCTCGCTCACGTCTATTAGTCCCACATCCTCGGGCTTCTCGGCGCCTACGAGCTCACAGACGGCGGCGCTCACAACAGCGATGTAGCGCATATCGCTTTTGGCCTTCTCTTTGGGAGCATCGCTCAATACAGCTTTTAGGCGCTCCTCACCCGTCGCATAGCGCACGTAAACGGCAAGATTTTTTGAGCTCATATCGACTCCTTTTAAAATTATAACTCGATGTGACGGTGTAGCGCCCGGAGGGCGCAAAAACAAAAAAATGTGATTAATTGAAAATGTTATCTTGATAACCGTACATACCGTTTTTTTCGTCACACAATTTTTTTTGGCGGCAAACCCATCAATATAAGTGACATTGAGGGCGTAAAGGCCGATGTGACATTTTTGGGCGGGCCGACAGGCGCGAAAACGCGCAATGACTCTCAATGCACACTAAGGGCATGAGAGATCAAAACACATGCGGGGCTGGAAGCGGGGGCAAATGACCGGGGTGCGCGCGCGCCGGGAACCTGCCTGAAAGACAGGGCGCTAAACCCTAAAGCCCATGTCGGCCAGCCGTGCGGCACAACGTGGGTGGAGAGACTCGAGCTGCAAAAGTTGATCTAGGCCCGCTTGAACCTCTTTATGCTTAACGATATTTAGGCCAAGAGAGTATTCGATCGCGTCCGAAACGCCCCAAGCCTTCCCCATTTCCATTACTGAAAACGCCAGCGTGGTTAGGGTGGCTTCTCTAGTGCAAAAATGTAGCTTATGCTCGAGCGCCACAATCAGCATGAATCGATCGTTTGGGCTGGTGGGGGCAGATTTGGGGCCGGGCATTGCGCTTTCCTGCGCCTGTAGCCTTTGGTCTAATTTCTGGTACTTTTTTTCTTCGGGTACTTTGTAGGAGGTATTGGCCGAAACAACATTCAGCAATTTTTCCAAAAATGGCTTCAATGGCTCGCCCGCCTCGAGGCCACCATGAATGCCCTTCAATTCTCCCAAGGCTTCGGGAAGGATTACTATTTCGAGATCTTTTCCATTTGTGAAAAAGCTAAGGGAAATTATTGCTAGCTGAATTACTGCGCTTGTATCGCCAATAACTACTCTATGCATTTTGAGCGGCCAACTCGCGTCGGAGTTGCGCCCTCCAGGCGCGAACAAGCCGCTCTGCGGTAGCCAAACTCAAATTGAATAGAGAAGAGAAAGCTCTCGTAGTCATTCGCTCTGTCTGAAGCCCACGCTTAACAACTGCGTAATAGTGATAGATGGGATGCGAGGCCAACTGAGAATCATCCCAAAACTTTTCTAGTCGTTTAAATTCGTCGGACTGGAGGTCTTCAAAGTAAATCTGAGAGATTTTTTTGGATTCTTTACTTCGGGCAGAACCAACGCCAATGAGAAATTTGTTTTTTGTTCCAAGAAAACCAAGATCCTTTAACCTTAGAGCTACGCCGTAAAACTCTCCCCCGAGGTCATCGACGATCTGGTCGACCAATGCAATTTTGGCCTCTTGATCAGATCCGCCCAAAATCCCTTCAATAATCTTTTGGTTCTCAACAAAGTAGTTCTTGGGATAGATGATCTCGGAGGCCACAGCGTTGCAAAACTTTTCTTCGGGATCTCCCTGGTCAGCCTTGGGGCGAAAAATATGCGCCAACTCATGCGCAACGACGAACGACAGTTTGCCGACATTCACGCTCTCGTTATTACAAAAAACGACAAAGCGATTCTGGTCAGTAACTGAAAACGCATCCTCTTTGCCCTCTTCGTTCTCGTCGGCATCAATCTGAATTTTACTAAAGTTGACGAACCCCACTTCGATTCCGGCTTCCCTAAGATTCGTAACCATGTGCTTCAAGCTGAGAGTGGCGGAAAACTCAAAGTACCGCCGGATGTGCTCTGCGATGATTTCAGGATCTTCTTCCTTCGACAAATCGATGGGCCTAAATTTCGAATCAGCGTGTAGTGTCGAAAGGTTTAAATAAGTTTTTGCGAGCTCGATGGCATTTCTTTCCGTTTGCTCAGGAACTTTTCCGAGAAAACGGCGCCGAAAAAATGCCTGGTAGTGCGGCACCATCAAAAAAGAATTGGTCTCATTCTGATCCAAATCTAGTTTGTCACAAACTTGCCAGATTACAGGCTGAGGCAAGGCCTTGGCCTCGGTAACCCACCGGTGAAAAGTGGACGTACTAATGCCCAGATCCTGCGCTAGACCGTTAAGTGACTTTTCTCGCTTCCCTAAGATTTGAATGAGGACTTCCGAGTCCACACGTTGCGTGGTTTGGGTTCGCTCCATACTTCCCTTTACATAGACTAACTTATCCCATCATAATTGTCAATATAGCGGCATGATTTATCGTCTTTTCAGGCTATTACATGGTTTCATCCCACACATATTGACTACTTATCGGGATATTATACAATTTCTTTAATGGGCAATTTAGCCCACAAAGGAGGGCCTTATGGCCAGCAAAAAGCCAGTTCACACAGTTCCATCCGGAAACGGTTGGTCTAACAAACAGGGCGGCAGAGAGACCTCTCATCACCGCACTAAAGAGGCAGCGCAAGACGCCGGACGCAGACAAGCCAAGCAATCCGAAACCGAACACGTGATTCACAACCGCGATGGGAAAATTGGCGAGAAAAATAGCTACGGCGGAGATCGATGCCCACCCAAAGATAAAAATAGATAAAGCACCGATACTAAACCCCGAAATACTTCTCGAAGAAAGCTCTGAGCCTCTCTAGTACAGCTGATTTCTTTGCTGATCTGGCGTTTTCTTTATCAAACATCGAAACAGCCGGGAGGATTTTAGCAAAGCTGGTTCCCGTTGCCCTTAGTTCGCCATCGCGAAAGGCATTTTCGATAAATTTTTTGGCCTCTTCAGATTTGAGATTCTCTTCGGCGATAATTTTATCAAGCTCTTCAACTCGGCTCTTATCGGCGAAAACCCTCCACGCCACATCAACATCATCCTTTGCATTCAGATTATTTATGAAGCGCTCAATGAGCTCCTTTTTGCTCCTAAGCTCGATGCTTGAATCCATCGTCTTCATAATTGTTGTATGAATTTCCTTGTCCTTAGTCTTCCTATACTTGGCCACAAGCTGAAGAATGTAATCGATGTTCACGGTGATTTGCTTCACCAGCTCGATCTCAAAAATTAAATCATCATTAATGTTTTCTTTTTCAAGATCGGTTGTCTTTCTGTACTTGTCATAAAGATAAAGATAGTAACTCTGGTAATCCTGAAACTGCCTTTGTGTTAAAATTTCTTTTCCATCAAACTCATCAAAAGCAACAAGTAGATTTCTCATCCGGAGAATGGAGCCCCAAAGTCTAATGAAATCCTTTTCAAGTTTCTCACCCTCAATGCTCAGAGGAAGAGAAAAACGAACCAGAAGATCTTCGATTAACTCCTTGTAACCCGTCCTGTGCCCATCATGCTCATATCCCTCGTAGTAATCCTTAAAGGATTTGAGGATTACGATGCCGCCAGCTTCTTTGTTTCCGAAAATGGAGATGGCATCGTTAGTGGCCTGCTCGAGATCACGAAAGCAAACAATATTGCCGAAATTCTTAATCGAATTGAGTATTCGATTGGTCCTTGAAAAGGCCTGAAGCAATCCATGATGTCGAAGATTTTTATCCACCCACAATGTGTTCAATGTTGTGGCATCA
>CAYZLH010000130.1:0-7271 GCA_964478795.1 uncultured Bdellovibrionales bacterium
CTTTTGAAAGGCGAACATGGCTGTAGCCTTTGCGATTTCCTTACCGTAGCCATGTTTCCAATAATTATTAAAAACGGTGTAAGAGATTCGCGCACTTTGTACATTAAAACGAGTCACCAGCGCCAACAGTACGAATCCCATTAAACGCCCGGTGCGTTTTTCAAAAACGCCAAAATGATAGATGATCCCCTCTTTTTCAAATTGGCGATTTTTCTTCAAAAACCTTTGAAACTCTTTTTGCGAGAGTTCTTTTTCGGTTTTATTATCGAGATCAAATTCGTTTTGCTTTGGAAACGCCGATCGATAGGCATCGCGCCAGGCTCGATAATCTTTCGATTGATAAGGCCTGATTTGAAATCGTTTGCTAGAAATAGCGGGCATTTATTTTCCCAACCGCTCTTTCAAAAATGCTTGCATCATCGTCCACGAGCGCTTATCCGAAGGCTCATGATAGGCGGCGCCTTTTGATGGATCGTTGCCGGCCTCAGGGTGAGTAAAGGAATGTACAGCATCGGAAAACTTCACGAGCTGCCAGTCCACTTTCGCTGCTCGCATTTCATCTTCGAATCCCTTCACTTCTTTCTCGGGCACATAAGGATCCTCGGCGCCATGAAGAACGAGCACGGATCCCTTGATATTCTTAGCATCCTCGGGCTTCGGAGAATCTAGCCCACCGTGAAAGCTGATCACTCCCTTGGCGTCCTGACCGGCACGGGCGAGCTCAAGAGCGCCAGTTCCACCAAAGCAATATCCCATGGCAGCCATATTGGTAGCGTCCACCATTTTTTGTTTTTTCAGCTCATTCCAACCGGCGATCAACCTTTCGCGAAATAACGGACGGTTCGCTTTGTAGCTGCCCGCAACTTTTCCCGACTCCGGTGGTTGAGGTCGCACCCCTTTGCCATAAATATCGGCAGCAAAAGCCACGTAACCAAGGGCAGCCACTTGTTCTGCGCGTTTTTTCACATAGGGCCCAACACCAGTCCAGTCGTGCACAATCATCACTCCCGGTGCTTTCTTTTTACTGGAATCATAGGCGAGATATCCTTCGAGCACGGTATCGCCAGATTTGTACTCAATGGTCTTCGTCACGATTTTTGCTTCGGCCGACACAAAAAAGAAAAGGACTGAAAGTAAGCTCAACATGGGTTGCATCCTCCAAAATAAAAAAGGGGGCCGCAAAACGGCTCCCCCAGTATAGCGAAATTTTTTTATTTATCTTCTGCTAATTGGCTTTTTTCCGACTTCGGGAGACGGCATCTGCTGCGCAATGCATTGATAGTTAATTTGCCATTCTTTCACCTGAGAAGTCTCGGATTGAATGTTGGTGTTTTCGCCGGGACGCGCTCCAGACGCGAAGGCAATTCCACCAATAGAAAATACACTTTCGGATTCATTTGTTTGATGTTTATTCGAAGACGTATTGGTTTTCGCGCCCACCACAACCTCACCTTCTTCTTGCACCTTCACAACATTTTCGCCGCAGTTTGCCGACATTAAATAGTCAGCGCGTGCACGATCTTCCGGACGATGCTTTTCTTTTAATGCGATGGTTCCACCTTCACGGGGCTTTTTTTTCACTTCGCGAGCATATGGTTCGTAAGGCACAGTGGCACAGGCCGAGATCAGGGCGCAGAGGGAAAATACTTTCAGACTTCTCATAAAACTACTCCTTAAAAATTAGTTGAACGTAGTTTTAGAAATACTAGTCTCTGCCTCCGCACAAAACAGGAGACTGCCTATTTACACGGTGGGAACTTTAATTTGTAGCACAGCTTGTGCGCTCGACCGAGATCGCAAAAAACTAAGTCGCAGCCGGTGGATTGGGTTTGTTGCGGGTAAAAGCAAAAAAGAGAATCCCCGAAACTATCACGCCGAGCAATACGCCAGTGAACATCACCTTGCGATACGTATTTATGGCCCATTCCACTGCAGCCTCGCAGGAAATCCCAATTCCCGCCGGTGGGGCAAAATACCAAACAATGATATAAGGAGACACCCAGGCAAAGAGTATGGCCCCCAACAGGCCGCCGATGGCGATCGTCCACATTAGTTTTTTCATTTTGGTCATAAAATCCTCGTCAGAAAGTTACCATAGCTTAGAGAGCAGGAGATTTGAAGAGGGAAAGTCCGCTGCTTAGCGCGCCACCGCCACTACTGCCGGGCCTTCCACAGATTATACATTTTTTGAAAATCAATCTGCAGGCGAATGGCGCTGTGATCGGAGGCCTGGCGCTCTCGCTCACGAAAGCTTCGTGGAAGGGGCAAATCCTTACCGTCGGCGCCTTTGTCGCGCAACACTTCCACAGTTTGCACAATTTTCTGATCCTGCGCCTTTGGCGAGACCAAAATCCCGTCTAACTGATTGTAAACCGGAGGGCCGCCCTGGGGAAAATACGATTGTGTCACGCGAGCTTCCAACGGAATTGGATTGCCCACAACATTGAAACTGTCTTTATATCCGATATTCCAGAGCGGAGTGAACTCGCTGGCAGTTCGCACATCGGCATTTAGATCACCCACGATAAATGCGGGAACTTCTGGATGTTTCGTTTGTTCCCGCAAGGCAATTTCGGCCTGAGCCTGCACCTGTGCCGTTCGCTTTTTCACCGAACGTGGATCGCCGGGAGAATCGCGCTGAGACTTATTGTGAGTATTCATGATTTTAAAGATTGGTTCGTCGCCATTCTTCGTGCCGGGCAAATGAAATTCCGAAACCACAAAATCTCGAGAAAAAATCTTTTCGCCATCTTTAATTACGTCGCGGTGACTTTGGGCTACAACATCAAAGGGTAAGTCTTTTTTTACAAGTAATGCTACGTCAATCCCGCGGGTATCGTTTCCTTCGATCAGTACCACTCGATAGCGATCGTCGAGGTATTGTTTAACAAAGTCCTCGGCGGCCTGAAGATTTTCTACTTCTTGCCAGGTCATTATGTCGGGATTCGCTCGTTCAATATTTGCCTTTAATCTGAGAAATCTAGCTTCGGGTTTTGTACTGGGTGGACTCAGCTGAACCCACTGCCCCTGCTCGTTATAGCCAAATTTTCCTTGGTAATTAAATAAATTTTCCACGTTGTATTGCATCGAAGTGATAGAGGTTATTTCCTCGGGATTGCGCAATCCCGTGGTTGGCGCCTTTGACAAAAATCTAGGTCCATTGGGCGTCTGTGTGGCAAATTCCGCAAAAAGACTGGGGCAATCAGCATTTGAATAGCCAGTCTTTAGCGGGGACGCCGAGGCCAGAGCGGAAAAAACTAAGGTTACGCTGACAAAGAGCGAAAGTAATTTTCGGCGAATTTGAGCTAGCTGAATCACCAATGCCTATCGGCGGGCAGTAGCCTTGGGAATAGAAATTCCGCCCCAATCCTTACACGGAATCGCGTTAAAGACATCCGCGATAACCCCATCGGCGAGGTTCTTTTCTACCAGCTAACAGTAAGGTCCGGCAGACCGCTACTATCTAGGCGGGAATACACGTATGTATCTTTGGGCAATCCACTAATCGCATCGGCACCTTGGTTTCTTAACAAGGCATCCTGAGTGAATCCCAGTTTACGCATTACGGCCAGACTGCGCGCATTGCGTGAGTCACAACGAATTTCCACGCGCTTGGCTCCCAAAACGGAAAATGCAAATCGTGTTATGGCGTTGGTACTCTCCTGAATATATCCCCGCCCGGCCATACTGGTCCGGCACCAATAACCGATTTCAAAAGAGGGCACACTCCAGTTGATTCGATGCAATCCGCTACCACCGACGAAGCTTCCTGTACTCTTTTCAAATAAAAGAATCTGCAAATCCTCCCGCAAGAGCCATTTCGCGTAGGACTTGCGCGCATGAATCTCCGACTCCTCCACGGTGGGCGGGGTTTGCGCCCAAGGCATCCACGGTCGTAACTGATCTAAAGATTCCAAAACAGCCGCATTCACCTTTTCACCGTCGCCAGGGAAAGCATTTCGCAGCACCAATCTCGGAGTGGTGATGGGCATCGGAATTTCACGAAGAATTGGGTCGATCATTTGCATCCTAATTGTTCACGCTTGGTCTGAATTGCTGTTTCTAAGACGGGATTGTCGTGGGAAGAAAACCCGGCAAAGTCCGTACAGCCCAGATGGGGGGACGCCAAAAGAGCGTACAGCAAAAAGGCCTCCGGCTTAGCTATCGTCACAATTTTTCGAAACTGCTCTGGCGTTAGATCTTTGCGGTTTACAAGCTTCGTCAAAACATAGGTTTGATATAACTGAAATTCAGTTACCGAAGCAAAACGACTGGCCTCATTGATCAACAAGTGCTCCACCTGAGCCGCGTTCAATTTTGGGCTGCCCGCAACGGCGTAATGAACCTGGTAGCTAGGTGCCAATTTTACGATTTCCATGAACACTTCGTCAGCAATATTGGCATTCTCCGCCAATCGGCCAATATGCCCTAAATTTCCACTAGCTAAAATGGACTTCTGAATATCCACAGTAATTTTGGGCGACTTAATGATTTCTTGCAAAATTGAATCGGGAAAAAATAAATACTTTTCTCCGTACAGCTCGACTAGCTCTTGCTCGCTGACTTCGGACTTTTCAATTCTTTCCAAGATCGCGCGTTCTTTGTTCCACCGTACACTGGACATAACCGCTAATACGACCACACCCAAACTCAACAATATCTGCCACGAAAGAAGCGAAATTTTCTTTTGGCAAACCTGCCAAAGAGAGTCCACCACGAAGCCGACTATACCTCCGGCTAAACCCCCAAGGGCGGCGAAAAACGGCAGAAAAAGAATTCCAACAGCCGCAGTGGAACTAGTGGATCGAACAATTCCGAAGACCAGATAGACGCAAGCCGACAGTGCACCGATCAAAACAAATGTTACTATCGTCTTGTTCCAAACCTTCATTTGTCCCTCAATCCTGTATAGCCAATTTACATTTCCAATTGTTAAGAAAATTTTTCTTCCTCCATGATGAAATTGTTAAGAAGGAAAATCCACTGAATTTAAGAATAATTTCTTTTCGGAAGAAATTTTCTCTTTCACCCCCCTCCCTATCTCTCCGCCGAGACATTCTTCCCTCCTTGGAAATTCCGTAAACTATCTAAAGGTTAGATTTGTAGCGACTTTCGGGGGAACCATGCAGAAAAAGATGAAGCGAAAAATTTCGATTAGCCATGTGACTATTTTTTCTTTGTTTCTTACTGCCGCGATTCCAAACATTACTCATGCCAACGAAGCCCTTTTCAAAACTGGTTTGAAGGAATTCACCGAAGAAGAGCGACAAAAACTGCATCAGAAAAAAGTAAAGAAAGTGCATCCAAACCGAATCTTTATTGAACGAAAAAACAAAGAATTACGTGAGCGAGGAAAGCCCGAACTAGATCCCAAAAAAGCCAAGCCCATTGAAGAAGGAATTGAAACGGAAGACTTAAATTCAGCAACCATCGATACCGCGAACACTACTTTAAATGCGACCGCCCCCGCTGCCGTTGACAACAGTAAACTTCCCTCTTTTCCGCCAATCATCTCGCAGGGATCGGAAGGATCTTGCGTAGCATTTGCCACCACCTATTTTCAGATGAGCCATGAAATTTGTTTGCTCCGCGGCTGTAGCAACGCCGCTGGCAGCCCGACGATCTTTTCACCGCGTTGGACTTATAACTTAATCAACTTCGGCACCGATGGTGGATCTTACTTTAGTGACGCTTACAATATCGTCACCACCCAGGGGGCTCCAGCACTTAGCTCTCTTCCTTATCAGGCCGGGAATTTTCTGCCGTGGTCGCTCAATGTGAATACCTGGCGAGCTGCTCTATCCAACCGCATGAATCCCGTTTCTTACATCAGCTCCGTAGATACGCAGACGGGCCTAGACAATCTAAAGGCGGCATTAGCGAACGGACACGTGATAGTGTTTGGTACCTATATTAACTCTTGGGTATACACGACAGTAAAAGCGGATCCCGCCTTGACGGTAAACCCCTTCGCTGGTCAACACGCAGTTTCGTATCAAAATGGCAGTAATGGCGGCCATGCCATGACCATCGTGGGCTATGATGACTCCATTTGGATCGATATTAATAACAATAGCATTGTGGACACTGGCGAAAAAGGTGCACTGAAAATCGCCAACTCCTGGGGAGCTTCCTGGCGGAACAGTGGATATATTTGGATGGCCTACGATGCCTTAAAAACCACCTCGGCTGTGGCTGGAGCTCCCGCGAGCACCACTCGAATTGCAGCTTTTCAAGGCCGATCCGCATATTTAATGACGGCCAAGCCTTCGTATACACCGAAATTGATTGCTCAGTTTGCGCTCAACACCACAGCTCGTCAGCACCTCTCTCTAAGTGTCGGTGTTTCTACGACCGTTTACTCCACACCTTCTACTTCTCGCAATGTAGTAGCCATGCGCAATCAAGGTGGCCTCTATGCCTTTAACGGTACCACTACGGCCGTAGATGGAACTTTTTTGGTAGATATTTCTGATCTTGTACCCGCCACCAATGAGGCACGTCACTATTACCTAACCGCCCGAGATTCCACTTCGGGAGCACCACTAGCCCTGCTCGATTATCGTCTGGAAGATCCGGCGAATTCCATTGTCACTGCTTCAGCAACTTCAGGCCCTCTCCCAGTCAGCTCCGATGCGAATAGCGCCACCCGATACATTGCTTATGCTCCGGGCGGCACCAATCAGCTTCCCGTAGCGAGAATCTCCGCCACCTCTTCCGGCACGAATCCCGTGAACGTAAGCTTCGATGGAAGTACTTCTTCTGATCCCGATGGAACTATTGCATCCTACGAATGGAACATGGGTGACGGCACGATAAAATACGGTGCCAGTGTTCAGCATAGCTACACCAAGGTTGGCACCCATACCGCCACTCTCACCGTCACGGATAATAAAGGAGCCACCGGGTCCGCAACGTATTCGATCACCGTGGCCGATGTTACTGAACCCACGAATCCGGCTAATCTCACCGCCTCAGTTACCTATAAAAAATCGGGCCGCCGTTATAACACCAACGTGCGCCTTAGCTGGACGGCTGCCACCGACGATTCTGGATCGGTAGTTTACATGATTTACCGAAATGGAGTGCTGCTGGCTACCACTTCGACTAACGGCTATTCGGATCTCGCGATCAAGGACCTGGTGCGCAGCGCCTTTGGTCACGCCGGTCAGAAATGTTCGGCGGCCTCGCTGGCGATCATCGAGGCGGAGGTGTACGACGATCCGAATTTCCGCCGCAAACTCCGGGACGCGGCCCGGTCGCTGGCCGTC
>CAYZLH010000131.1:0-6467 GCA_964478795.1 uncultured Bdellovibrionales bacterium
CAGGAACTACGACGTCCCACTTTCCGTCTTTACTTCGGTGTCGATCACACAACTCTTGAAGTTCTCGTTCGCGCTTTTCCCAATCGATTGCATGATCTTTCTCAAAAGACCACTGGCAAGCAGAGCAGATTCCATCCTTGTTGAATTGGGTTCGAGGCCGTTGATTAGAAACCACACAGTTTTTGCAGAATATTACTTCCTTAGGAAGAGCATCAAACTGCTTATCCAAAATCAAGGGGCTGTCATTATTCTTCGAATGCATCATTTCCCCCTATACCTTCATAAAATTGCGGAAGATTTGTAAACCATTCACTCCGCTTCTCTCGGGATGTGGTTGAAACCCGAAAAGATTGTCTTTTTCGAAAAACGCACAAAATCGATCCGCCCCATAAAGAGTTTCAGCACCCACCAAGGTTTGATCACTCACCTTTGCGTAAAAAGAGTGCAGAAAATACATAAAAAACTCATTGTTTCCGCTCAGAGCTATGTCGTCGAAGAGTTTAGATTTTTTGGTGATTTGTAGGGTGTTCCAGCCAATATGGGGGATCTTAAAAGTATCCCCGACTCTAGGCATCTTTAGTGGAACAACTTTTCCAGGTACTAAATCTAATCCTCGATGATTTCCCCACTCTTCAGATTCCGACAGCATCAGTTGCATGCCCAAACAAATTCCTAGGATTGGCTTACCTTTTTTGGCGGAATCTTGAATTGCTGGCGCCAGCTCCCGCTCCTGTAATCCCTTCATTCCATCAGCAAAAGAGCCCACTCCTGGAATGATAATTCGATCGGCCATTGCTATGTCTTCAGGTCCGCGAGATATGGAAGATGAAAATCCCAAACTTTCAAAAGCAGCCTGGATATTAAACAAATTTCCAAGCCCATAATCAACGATGAGGAGAGAGGATTTAGACACGAACCTTTACTCCTTCTTCACGTAGCTGCATTTTTAGTTTTTTAATGGAAATGGGCTCGACCTGAAACTCTCGAATTCCCCCATAACCCATCATCATAAAATCTACATTTCCCGTATCGTCTTGAGCTCCGTACCGAATACGATATCGTTCCTTTAGCGAACTAGCGCTAAACTCTTGTGGATATTGATAATGAAAAATCGAAGCTGCGGAAATTGCGCTGGCACCCGTTTGTTTCGCCACTTTAGTAAAATCCTGTGCGCTTCCTGCACCACAGCAGGCAATCACCGGAACGGGCAAGCTACTAGAAAATGTTTCGATTAAATCTAAGTCAAAACCCTTGCCATATCCGTCGCGGTGAATGGCACTCAACATAATCTCGCCTGCCCCCATCGCCACCAAACTCTCTGCCCACTTCAATGGATCGATTTTTTCTACGGGTTGCCGACCATAGTTTGTCCAAATCGCCGTTGATCCATCCTGCTGCCGAAATACCTCGAGCGAGGCCACAATGCATTGAGATCCGAAAACTCGGGCAGCGTCGCGAATTAACTCGGGATGTTCTACTGCCGCTGTATTAATGGCAACTTTATCGGCTCCAGCTCTAAGCAGCTGCCGAATGTCTTCGATGCTACGCACTCCACCAGCCACAGTCAGGGGAATAAACGAACGTCGGGCCGTCCTCTTTACAACTTCAAGGTCGATATTTCTTCGATACAAACTGGCGACCGTATCTTGATAAATAAGTTCGTCGGCGCCTTCTTTGTAATAGAGTTCAGCAAAATGTTCCACCGTGCCCACCACACGGAAACCATCGAACTGAATTCCTTTCACCACATTGGGGCCCTTAACATCGAGGCGTGGTACGATTCTTACAAGACCATTCATGGTGGAAATATGCCATAGACCTCAGGTGAACGCCATGGAGATATTGGTCTATTTTCATAGGGAAAATGCGCGAAAATCCGCCCCACTAACCGCGCTTTTTGCACGGCATCATTGAACATTTATTGAGACCAGCGAGCCCCTACTTTTTCAATGCCCGATCAACCACGATCGCTGCCGCCTCATCGAGACTTACCTTTGTGGTGTCAATAGTGATGTCAGGAGATTCTGGGGCCTCATAGGGAGAATCTAATCCAGTAAAGTTTGTGATCTCTCCCTTTCTCGCCTTGGCATAAAGCCCTTTTACATCCCGTTTTTCACAAACGTCTAGGGGAGTAGACACATAAATCTCCAAGAAATTTCCGCAAAGACCTCGAACAAATTCCCTAGATTCTCGATAGGGAGAGATAAACGAGCAGACTACGAAAATTCCATTTTTTTCCAAACAACTTGCGAGAAAGCCGACGCGCTTAATATGCTCCTCCCGATCTTCCTTGCTGAATCCTGTGGTTGGAAATATATCGCGAATGGAATCTCCATCGAGGCGCTCCACCCGCACCCGTTTTTTCTTCAGATCATGAAAAACCTTGTCGGCGATGGTGCTCTTCCCCGCTCCAGATAGACCAGTAAACCACATCACAGCGGGCTTCTTTTCCTGCTTGCCAATTGAAAAAAGATCCCAAATTCTTTCATGAAAAAAGAAAAGTGCAATTTTTGAAAAGAATTCAACAAAACTGACAACAACAGCGAGCTCCCATCGTCCAGTAAAGAAAAAAACAATAACCGCTGTAGCAATGGTGCCAGAAATTCGCCAGGAAAACGCTTTTGCAACCGATCGTAAATGACTATCTTTATACATTTTCTCTGCTCGCCTCGGCCTCTTTCACCCTCTTTTGCCAATCTAATGAAAGTTTTCCCACCCAATCTTCTGATACTTTTGTTTTCTTTTCCACGGTGGCCAATATAGTTTTGGTATTTTCCCCAAACTCTAACTGCAAAATTTCCGCAAGCTTAAGCATTTCACGCTCGGGACTAGCCACCAAACGTTCGTAGGAAAAGGAAATGGCTCCGGGAATCTTTGTGAGTCCAGTCGTAATCGTGCAATAGTAGTAAGCGGCACGATCTAACTCAGACCAAGTTGGCCATTGCTCTACCCTTTCCTTTTCGACCCATACAGGAATCAATAAATCTTCCTGCGACTGACTCGGCCAAATTAAATTTTTGTTACGCAGATTTTCGTCTTTAAACCAACCTTTTTTCAAAATTGATTCGATAACAGGGTTCGCCAACCGATGCGTGGCCACGACCCGCAGACCAGGATAGTATTTTTTTAGCGTCACCAAAGGCAAAGCTGTATCAGGCATCTTCAGGCAAAGAACAGAACTTTTCGCTATTTCTACTTGCTGCTCTTTACTCCAGGCGCGGGCTAATCGAGCCGCAATCTCCTCCGAAGATTTCGCTAGCTGAATGCTACTATCGTCATTTTTATTTTGATTGATGTTCCGTCCAGCTACCGCGCCCAGGAGTAAATCCTCGTAGCAATACGCCTCAAACATGGCCATGAATTGTTCTTTTGGTAAGCTGTCGATTAGGGGAAGAAGAGAAAATAATACCGGCGGTTCGAAACCATACTCGACTCCGCGTAAGGAATACAAAAGTTTCCCTAAAATCGTTGTCCCACTTCGGGCATTGCCAGCAATAAAGACAGATCGATTGATGGAGGCCCTAGATTGTTCATGCATATAAATCAACATATTTTCTACCTCAAATCAAATCATCGACTTCGTAGTTTTTTTCGGCTTTTTTCCCGAGGAATTCCCAAAACAAAAATGGAGACTTGCCACTTCCGGGTCTCTTCACCCCAAGGTTCTCTAAAGTGAAGGGCTCTCCTTTGGCGATTTTGTTCAAAGCCACCAGACTCTTGCGAGCAATCAGTAAATTCTTTTTTTCCGAATCTGTGGGTACTTTAATTCCGGTCCCCAAAGATAGTTCTACGTTTCGAATAGATTTCACCAATTCAGTTAGTTCCCCGGGCTCCAAAGAAGCCGCATGATCTGGACCTTCCATTTTTCGACTTAGCGTAAAATGCTTTTCGACAACGCATGCTCCAAGGGCGACGGCAGCAATAGCCGCCTCTAATCCCAAGGTGTGGTCTGAAAATCCAACCGGTAATTGAAATCGTTCGGAAAACGTACGAATCGCCAATAAATTGGCTTCAGAAAAAGGAGCGGGATACTCAGTGGTGCACTGTAAGATTGTCACCCTATTCCTTAAAGCGCCACGCGCCCTTTCACTCTTCCAAAAACTTCCGAAGTCGACCCCCCTTGGTTCCTGTTGAGAATCGAGGATTCCAAAGGCGATGACACCTAAAGCACGCTCCACCTCTTCTAGGCTAGACATTCCAGTGGAAAGCAAAATTGGCAAATTTAATCTGCTAGCATGGAGCAGAAACGGACCATTGCTAATTTCTCCAGAAGGAATTTTGATTTCACGAATGAATTTCTGCCCAACCAAAAAATCTAAATCTGATTCATCGAAACCCGTCGAAAGAAACTCGATTCCTTTCGATTGGCAATAGTTGAAAAGTTCTCGATGGTCCTCCCGCGAAAGCTCTAATTCTTTAAGCATTTCGTGCTGAGAGGAATCATCACCCGTGTTCTGAACTTGATAACTAGCCTTCTTAGCGCCTTTCGTAACTAATGAGTCAGCCCGAAACGTCTGAAACTTAACAACATCAGCACCTGCGATTGCGGCAGCATCGATCAATTTTTTTGCGGTCGCCAATGAACCGTTATGATTGACTCCTGCCTCGGCAATGATTTTACATCGTTTCATTTTAGGGACTTCCTATGGAATAAAATTTCTTCCTGAGGATTTCTTCAAGTGATGCGTTTTTTAGAATATCCTTTATTTTCATCGACATATTTTCTCCTTGATAGGGAGATTTCGTTTCCTTTGCAAACAATCGAAATTCTGGGGAAATCGCTTTTTTTATCGCCAATTCGATCTCGTTTGCCTCCTCATTACAATGAATTACCGACTTACTGGCCAATCGACCCTTCTGCCGCTCGCCAATATTTACCGTCGGAACGCCCAAAGAGGGCGCCTCGATGATTCCGCTAGAAGAATTTCCGACCACGACATCCACACTGGAAATTAAACTCAGATATTTTAACTGACCCAGAGACGTAAAAGAAAAAGCTCGATCTGGATTCTTCTTAACATAAACATCAATCGCGTCACCAATGGCCGAATTTCCAGCATCAGCATTCGGCTTCGTAAAAATAACTTTGGCGTTTGGAAATTTCTCCATAGCGGTCAATAGCTCAAGAAACGAATCCCGAGAAGACTTCGTTGCCAATGTAACTGGGTGATAAGTAACTGCAAAACTTAACTCTCCCAGACTTATTGCAAGCTGCTGTTCCAGTTCTTCACGGTTTAATAGCTTTAGCCGTTGAATGCCCTCTAATCCCATTGCCCCAACCGTGAAAACGGTTTGCGGCGATTCCCCCATCTGGATCACTCGATTAGAATTTTCTTGTGCTGAAGTAAAATGTAGCTGGGCCATCTTTGTTATGGCATGCCGAATGGCATCGTCGTAGGCACCTTCAGTGATTTCACCGCCGTGAATATGGGCCAATGGAATTTTTGCAATCAAGCAAGCCTGTGCTACACCCAAAATTTCATAACGGTCTCCGAGTACCACGACGACATCGGGCTTTAGTTGATCAAGAGCTTCGCCCATTCCGCTGATACCTTTACCTAAAGATCGCGTGATTCCCAATGGAGAATCATCGCCTAAATCCATATCGACTGTCGCATCTATGGTGAAATCATTAGCAATCGACCCGACATCGGCACTAAATTTTTTCGAAAGATGAGCTCCGGTCACAATAGTCTGCAGGGTTAAGTCCGCATCTTGGGCGATTTCTTTCATTAGCCAATAAAGCAAGCCATATTCAGCTCGCGAGCCAGTAACCACGCAAATCTTTCGATTTTTCTTTTTACTCATGGATATTCCAAGCTCCTGAGGAAACAAGAAACTCGACAAATCGAAAATCTATCTCTCGGTCAATGTCGACTCCCGAAATTTCGGCCATTTCATAAACCACACTTTGAGACGAAATCGCCGATACGGTATTAGGATCAATAAGATAATCTCGTTGATAAACATATATAGAAGCATTCATCGCATAGACTTTCGGAGCGTCTTGTCTTCTAGAAATGCGGCCAGCATCTTTTGCGAGATGAGCAAATCCACTGGAGTCGACTTCAACCATATTAAAATATGGGCTCTTATGTGCGAGTACAGCACTAAATAGAGACTTGCACTTCCGCTCTAAGAAAATCCGATAAGAATTTTCTATGTCTTCAATATTGCGAATAGGAGCAGTTGGATCCAAATCGACAATTGTTGCAAACGTTTTCCCAAAAATCTTTTCCGATTCTATCAGGGCATGCCGAAGAGCGGGGAGCTTTCCAATTTCATCAGTGGCCAAGTCTCTTGGCCGAAGAAAGGGAACTTCGGCTCCGGCACGCTTAGCAATTTCTGCTATTTCCGAAGAATCAGTGGTGACAACGATTTGGTCTGCCTTTCCCCACTTCAAAGCCTGTCGAATGGAAATTTCGATCAAGGGTATGCCACCAATCTCGCGAATATTCTTATTCTTT
>CAYZLH010000131.1:6477-7248 GCA_964478795.1 uncultured Bdellovibrionales bacterium
AATCTGGCTTTCTTCGTCAACAAAATACTCCTGAAGAAACTCCCCCACCCAAACGAAGCTCTTGGTCCGCAATTTTTAAGAAGGCCTGCCGATGAGTAACCACGATCATCGTAATCTGACCTTTTAGTTGAGAGAGCGTGTTCACTAGATTCATCTCGGTTTCGGCATCCAGATTAGCCGTAGCTTCATCTAATACTAAAATTTTTGGATTCCTCAGCAACGCTCGGGCCAGCGAAATTCTTTGTTTTTGACCAGCCGATAGTCCCTGACCCTGTTCTGTCAAAAAGTGCTGCAATCCTAACTCCAGAGCGAAATTGCACTCCGCCTTTTTACATGCAGCCCTTAAAGTTTCGTCAGATGGTTTGTAGCTTAATCCATAGCAAAGGTTCTCTAAAATAGTACCTTCGATCAAAAAAGTTTCCGCCCCCACATAACCAACGGAATGCAGAATACGATCCTTCAACTCGGCTAATGGAAAATCTTTCCCATTTAAGTTTACAAAAATTTGCCCACTGGTGGGCTGATGGAGTCCAAGAAGTAGCGAAAGTAAAGTGCTTTTCCCTACTCCTGATGGACCTGTCACCACAAAGCAAGTACCAGGGTCGATCTTTAAATTTAGCTGCTGAATGGTCGGGGCTTTAGATCCTGGGTAGGAAAAACAAAGGTTTTCTAGAGTCCATCCAGTCGTTTTTTCTAGTGGCTCAGGTTCCGCCCCGTCGCTCAGCTTCCGCTGATTTCTTACTCCATCAAAAGAATGGCTCGCCCACCACT
>CAYZLH010000132.1:0-7230 GCA_964478795.1 uncultured Bdellovibrionales bacterium
GGGCTAGCTCCAGGTAACTTTTACAGGATTTCTTTTCATTTTTCCAAAGAAAACGCCAGAAACTAACGATTTAGCGCTATTCTATGCGGCGAAAAATTCGCCCATTCTGGGTACATTTTCAGGATCGTTAAATGGCTGAATTCCCTAGATTTTTTAGGCCTCTTGCGCGAAATCAATCTAACAAAATCCTAACAGTACTTTTTGCGGATGTGACTAGAGTAAGGAAAATTTCACCCCAAGGAGAATTCCATGATTTTTACGCTCATGCTTAGTTTATTAACCCAGCCCGCTTTCGCGGCGCCAAGTCTGATCAAAATTGACGGATCCAGCACAGTGTTTCCGGTGACGGAAGCGGTATCGGAAGAATTTCAAACCGCCAAAAAAGGTACGGTGCAGGTTACTGTAGGAATTTCTGGAACCGGTGGCGGATTCAAAAAATTCTGCCGCGGCGAAACCGATGTGCAAAATGCTTCTCGCCCCATCCTCGAAAAAGAAATGGAAGAATGCCGCAAAACGAATGTGAAATATTTTGAATTGCCCGTGGGATTCGATGCCATCGCAATCGTAGTAAACCCCAAAAACACCTGGCTGAAAAGCATCACCGTAGATGAGTTGAAAGCTATGTGGAAGCCCGAGGCGCAGGGAAGTGTTAAAACTTGGAAACAAGTAAATCCTGCTTGGCCAGATCAAGAACTCAAACTTTATGGAGCTGGTGCCGATTCCGGGACTTTTGATTATTTCACTGAAGCCGTGACCGGAAAGTCTAAATCTTCCCGTGGTGACTATACCGCTAGCGAAGACGACAACACTCTAGTGCTTGGTGTTGCCAACGACAAAGGCGCCTTAGGATTTTTGCCACTTTCCTACTTTGAGGCCAACAAAGGAAAACTAAAATTGGTACCCGTGGTTGGTGGAGAAAAGTCGCCTAAGAAATCTGCCGCCGTACTGCCATCGAAGAAAACGGTGATCGATGGTTCTTACTATCCGCTTTCTCGCCCCATTTTCATCTATGTGAGCGAAGCTTCCTATAAGAAACCAGAAGTAAAAGAGTATGCCGAATTCTATTTGAAAAATGCGCCCACGCTTGTTTCTCAAGTGAATTATGTTCCGCTACCCGACAAAGCTTACAAAACAGGTGCCGAGCACTTGAAAAAGAATAAGTTGGGAACTGCCTTTGGTGGACACCCCAGCGTGGGCATGACTATCGAACAAATTCTAAAGAAAGAGGCTTCGCTCTGAAACCGACTCTTACCCGCAGACCTCGTAGCCGCACTCAGTGGCTACGAGAGTCTCTGATCGAATTGTTTCTGCTCTTCTCTGCCTGCGTGGCCATCATCGCCACTGCGGGCATTGTGTTTACTTTGTTCTACGAATCTTGGGCGTTTTTTTCTAATGTTTCCCTGGTTGAGTTTCTGACGGAAACCCAGTGGACACCCCTATTTGCGGACGCTAAATACGGAATCTTGCCGCTACTTTGCGGTACTCTGCTCACCACTTTTGTGGCCTTATGCTTTGCTGTTCCGGTGGGCACAATTACCGCTATTTACCTCAGTGAATATGCTCCTAACCGCATGCGTGAACTTGTGAAACCCATTCTTGAGCTACTCGCCGCCGTACCCACAGTGGTCTATGGTTACTTTGCACTACTTTTTGTCACACCGGCCTTGCAAACACTTTTCCCCAATCTACCGGGATTCAATATGTTGAGCGCTGGCTTGGTGATTGGCATTATGATCGTGCCTTATATAAGTTCGCTCTCAGAAGATGCGATGCGAGCAGTGCCGATGCAGATGCGCGAGGGCGCCTACGCCATGGGCAGCACGAAGCTACAAACCGCTCTCCGCGTGGTGATGCCGGGAGCACTTTCAGGAATAACCTCGGCTTATATTTTGGGAATCTCTCGTGCCATCGGGGAAACCATGGTGGTTGCGATCGCCGCGGGAATGCAGCCAAACTTGACATTAAATCCAGCCCAACCGGCAGCCACGATTACGGCATTTATCGTACAGGTATCCTTGGGTGATCTGCCCCATGCGTCCATCGGTTACCAATCGATTTTCGCCGCTGGACTTACCCTGCTCTTGATTACCTTTGTGTTTAATATTTTAGGCTACATTTTCCGCAAAAAATTTCAGGAGCGCTACTAGATGCAAAATCGAGAAGTGCAACAAATTATTAGCAGAGCAAAACTCAAAGATACTATCTTTGCTATTTTGGGGCTCACTTGTCTGTTGGTATCGTTTTTAACTCTCGGCGCTTTGATCGTAGATTTAGCATCCGATGGAGTACCAAGACTATCGGGAGATTTTCTCACCTCTTTCCCTTCGCGCTTCCCAGAAAAAGCCGGGATTCTTTCTGCTTGGGTAGGTTCCACTTTAGTGATGTTTGTCACGGCTTTGGCCGCGATTCCCATTGGAGTTGCTGCCGGTGTGTATCTGGAGGAATACGCCAAAAAGAACTGGTTCACGGCAATCCTCGAAATTAATATTACAAATCTCGCTGGCGTTCCTTCCATCGTATTTGGACTGATGGCACTGGGAATCTTTGTGTATAAGTTTGGCTTTGGTCCATCAGTGCTCACAGCCGGTTTAACGCTGGGCTTGTTGATTTTACCCATTGTCATCACGGCCACTAGAGAGGCGATTCAAGCTATCCCCTCACCGATCCGTGAAGCGGCCATGGCCGTGGGGGCCACCAAGTGGCAGACAATTCAGCACCATGTACTCCCATATTCCACCGGCGGAATCCTCACTGGTATCGTAATTGCGCTCTCACGGGCCATCGGTGAAACTGCGCCCTTGATTACCATCGGGGCACTCACATTTATTGCCTTTTTGCCAGCTTCTCCCGTTTCGGCAGCTCCGCCATTTGTTAATTTCGAGTGGATCTTTTCTCCATTTACAGTGATGCCCATTCAAATGTTTAATTGGGTTTCACGTCCCCAACAAGAATTTCACACCAACGCGGCCGCAGCCGGGGTATTTTTGTTGTTTATGACGCTCTCCATGAATGCAATTGCGATCTTTTTGCGCTATCACTTCCGCAAGAAGATTAAGTGGTAAGGAAATATGAAAGAAATCACCGACATTAAAGCGGAGAGTAAAAATCTTTCCTTCTATTACGGCCAGGTGCAGGCACTGAAACAAATTAATTTCAAAGTGCAGCGCAATTCCGTAACAGCGTTGATTGGACCGTCAGGTTGTGGAAAAACCACTTTTCTTCGTTGCTTCAATCGAATGCACGATCTTTATCCCGGCAACCGCTATGAGGGTGAGATCAATCTATTGCCCGACAATGTGAACATCGTTTCGAAATCCATTGATCCCATTGAAGTTCGCATGCGCATCGGAATGGTTTTCCAAAAGCCCAATCCATTTCCCAAGTCTATCTATGAAAACGTGGCCTATGGCTTACGCGTCCGCGGCGTGAATCGTCGCTCGCTGCTCGATGAAAAGATAGAAAAAGCTCTGCGCGGCGCTGCCCTCTGGGATGAAGTGAAAGATCGTTTGCACAACCTGGCGTTTAATCTTTCGGGTGGACAGCTCCAGCGCCTTTGCATCGCCCGAGCCCTGGCCAACGACCCTGAAATTTTGCTTTTTGATGAGCCAACCTCAGCTCTTGACCCTATCGCCACGGCGCGGGTGGAAGAATTAGTTACGGAGCTAAAGAATAACGTCACTATTCTAATTGTTACCCACAATATGCAGCAGGCGGGTCGAATTAGCGATTACACGGCCTTTATGTATATGGGCGAACTAATCGAGTTCGATCGTACGGAAAAAATCTTCACTACGCCGACCGTCAAACTAACGGAAGAATACATCACTGGACGATTCGGCTAGGTAAGCAAAGGTTACGTTCGCTCCCCGAAGTCGGCCATCACAACAGCTGAACCCCACTTAAAATCGAATTGAGCGTGAAGCGCGGCTAAATGCTGCTTGCGAAAACCCGCTATTTTTAGTGCACTAATGGGATGCGAAAATTTTACCTCTTATTTCTACTCCTCACTTCACCTGCCCTCGCAAGTTCTAATTTAGTGATCATCGGCGATTCCCTCACCGAAGGTTATGGCATCGCGAAAGATCAAGCCTATCCGGCGCTTCTGGAAAAAAAACTGCAGGACGCTGGCCTAAAATGGAAAGTACAAAACTCTGGAGTGAGCGGCTCAACCTCCGCCTCGGGTCCCAAGCGAATTCAGTGGGCACTAAAAGGAAAGCCCCACGCTATTCTTCTGGCTTTAGGCGCTAACGATGGTTTGCGCGGACTAAGTACCACTCAACTGGAAGAAAATTTAAAGAAGTCCATTGAGCTCGTAAAAAAGGAAAAAGTAAAAGTCTTTATGGCCGGCATTTTAATGCCACCCAATTACGGAAAAGAATATGCACAAAAATTTGCCAGCGCCTTTCCTAAAGTAGCTAAAGATACCGGAACTCCTCTCTTACCCTTTCTGCTAGAAGGAGTGGCAGCCAATCCCAAATTTAATTTGCCCGATGGGATTCATCCCAACGAAGAAGGTCATAAAATAATGGCGGAAACCGTTTTTCAGTTCCTCAAGGATAAACTATGAGCCTAAAAATTCAGGATCTCGAAAAGTTTTATGTTCAGGGAGAAAAAAGGATTCCTGTATTGCAGGGACTTTCAACTGAAGTAAAAAAGGGAGAAGTCGTGGCCATACTCGGGCAATCCGGCAGTGGTAAATCCACACTTTTGGCGTTGCTCGCTGGACTAGATTTTCCCGACTCAGGATTTTTAGATTTAGATGGTTATAGCTTAAAAGGAAAAACTGCCGACGAGCTCAGTAAATGGCGAGCAAAAAATATTGGCATCGTGTTTCAACAATATCATTTATTGCCGCACCTAACGGCTCAGGAAAATGTGGAGCTCCCTTTAGAGATCCTTGGTGTTAGCAATCGGTCTTCCATTGCCACCCAATTGCTACGCGACTTAGGATTGGAGTCACGAGCACATCACTTTCCTCGTCAGATGAGTGGCGGAGAGTGCCAGCGGGTAGCCATTGCCCGAGCACTAGCGACAAATCCAAAAATATTACTAGCTGATGAGCCCAGTGGAAATCTTGATGCCGAGACGGGCGATTCCGTCATGGATGCATTTTTCCAACAAGTGCGAAAAATGCATACGACCACTTTACTAGTGACTCACAATCGAGAGCTAGCGGAGAGATGTGACCGTAAATTGCTCTTGAAGCAAGGGAAGCTAACGGAGATTTAATGTTCCTACGGCACGCTTGGAAAGAATTAGACCGCCGATTTGCTATTCTATTTGTGGCAAATCTTGCCCTCGGGCTTTCCGGCTTAATCGCCATGGAAGCCTATCGTTCCTCCTTAAGCCAGAGCCTGGCAGATAACGCCCAAAATCTTTTGTCGGCTGATCTCTCCGTCTCCGTGCGCCGCCCCTTTCAGCCAAATGAAACGTTAATTCACGAAGCCTTAGCGAAAGAAACCGAAGCCCAGTCCGAAATCATCGAAACCTTTTCTATGCTGCAATCGGAAGTAGGCTCCCGCCTAGTTTTGCTCAAGGGAATTGGCGAGCGTTTTCCCTTACGGGGATACATCGAATTAGAAAATCGGCGAGTGGGCGTCGAAGAGGCTTCAGGTTTGTTAACTGGAGACAAACTTTGGATCGATAAGGATTTAGCCAGACAGCTACAACTAAAAAAAGGCAGCACTGTGCAGCTGGGAAAACATCGATTTGTCATCGATGACTTTATTTCCGCGGATCCCACGCAAAGCTTTCGCGCCTTGGCCCTGGCTGGTCGAGTGGTGTTAAGTTTAGATAGTTTACGAAAAACGGAACTCCTTCGCCCCGAAAGTACCGTTAGCTACGTAAAACTCTTTCGCTTGGAAGACTTTAGTGAGGCCAAGGAACTCGCCGATCGTTATGGAAAACTCTATCCAGACTCGGCAGTACAAGTGAAGGCCGCAGGAGATTCCGCCGACGACTCCGGGCGAATGCTTTCCTATTTAGGAGATTTTTTGGGGCTTTCAGCTTTAGTCGCCCTCTTTCTCTCTTCGCTAGGCTCGGCCTACCTTTTTCGCACGTGGCTACTGAAGCGCAGTAAAACATTTGCCATTCACCAAGTGCTCGGGCTGAAATTTTCAGAAGCCATCCGAATTCCCCTGTGGCAGATATTTTTATTAGCCGGATCTTCACTGCCCTTGGCCTTTGCGTTGGGATATTTTGAACTACAGGCCCTCCAATGGCTCATCCAATCCTTAAGTCCGGTGGAGATTCAAGCATCCATCTCTGTCTCTAGTTTAATCGTAGCCCTATTGGTTTCTACGGTGGGGTCAACCTTATTGGCGCTGCCCTTTATTTACTCGCTAAAAAGTCAAAACCCGCGAGAATTACTTTCAGGCTTCGTGCCGGAGCCACGCTGGAGTCTCGCGGCTATTTTGCTTTTTCTACCTGCGCTTGGATTCTTTGCCGCGTTATCATTATATGAGGCTCGATCTTGGTTTTTGGCGTCCATTTTCCTGGGTTCTCTCTTGGGCTCACTGATCTTTCTTACGGCAGCCGGAGTGGCTGTATTACAACTCTTAAAGGCATTTGTGCCATTGCTGCGCAATCTCTCTTGGCCAATTCATCAGGCTGCCCTGCACTTATCCCGCAAAGGTATGCATTTCCTTTCCGCATTTACTGCACTATCGCTGGGAGTTTTACTTTTGAATCTTCTGCCCCAAATGCGCGAGAGCTTAATCGCCGAAGTTGAAAAGCCGGATCAGAAAACTTTGCCAGCATTTTTTCTTTTCGACATTCAACAAGAACAATTAGAGCCGGTAAAGTCAGCGTTAAAAAGTTTAGATACTGAGCTCGAAAATGTATCTCCCTTGGTGCGAGCGCGCCTTCTGCAAGTGAACGGTGCAGATTTTGAACGCGGCAAGAAAGAAGAGGGATTTCGCACTCGTGAAGAAGAAACGGAAGCCCGTTTCCGTAATCGCGGATTTAATCTGAGTTATCGAAATTCTTTCAAGGACTCAGAAACTTTGGTAGACGGAAGCAATTTTGATCCGCGCGATGAAGGAGTTCCACAAATCTCACTAGAAAAACGATTTGCCGATCGTCTGAAACTGAAAATTGGCGATATTTTACGCTTCGACGTGCAGGGAGTGGAAGTTGAAGGAAAGGTCGTCAATCTCCGCAAAGTACGCTGGACTAGTTTTCAACCTAACTTTTTCGTAGTTTTTGAAGAAGGAGTTTTGGAAGAGGCTC
>CAYZLH010000133.1:0-7218 GCA_964478795.1 uncultured Bdellovibrionales bacterium
ACTACTGGTAAAAAAAGAAATCGCATCAATGGTTAGAAAGAGCCACAACGGTATTTTCGCGACCCACTGGGCGGCGACTAGTCCGCCAAAAACGGAGCCAGCCGTAATGATTAATTCTAGATGAGAAAAACCCGCCAACATTGGCTTGCGCTCTTCGACCATAATATCAGCGGTCACAGCATCGAGGGCTGCTTTGTGAAAACTGACGATGATACTAAGGAAAAAGTAGGCCGTAAAAATGATGGAGATAGAATTTTGCTGAACTCCATAAATCAGTGCCAGCGTGGCCAGCAGCGAACAAATATCTGCTGAGACTAGCGAAACTGCTTTCGCTAATCGATCGATTATCAGCGGAGCTAAAAGCGCACCGGCAAAAACTCCCGTGGTATAGAAGGTTTCGGCAATGGCCAAATCCTTCGGATCTCCTCTGGAGGCCATCACGGCAAGTGGGAAAGCGAGGTTGGTAATCCCATCTCCGACGGCACTGATTCCACGGGCCCACGAGATTTTGTGAGCTAGGCTCATTTATCCTCCAGCGGTGGCACTAACATTAAATGGGCCTGCCATAGTGTGAACTTTTCTGTGCTGGAGGAGTATCCGTTGGCCATGTTTTGCTTTTGAATCGCGCGCAATTTCTCGTGCACCCGCCATAAGGCCTCTGTTACTTCACGAATTTGTGTGGGTGTAAATTGATCGAGCATATAGTAGTTAAACTTGGAAGCACGATAAATTTTGTTATCGTAATTTTGAAACCAGTTTTTTTGGCAAATGGCATGCAAGTCCATCAGAAAACGATTCCGTTTCATTCGATCTTTTTCGGTTTGCGGCGTGTAAATAAGATTTACTTGCTTCTGGCGATAGGATCCATCTGGTAACTTCTCGATGAGATCTACTCTTAAAAGATCTTCAATCGCTGCGCGAATATTGGTTTCGTGGAAATTCGTCCCTAAAAAATCTTCCACCTTCATGGGCTTCACTGCCGAAAAATAACAAAGATAGTGTTCCAGCGATTTGGTAAGAATAACTTCTTTATCGGCAGGCATTGGTTTCTTTTCGGTTAGACCGGCCTCAGCCTGGGCGATAATTTGTTGTGGTCGTTCGCCAATCAATTCTGAAAGCTCGAGAAATTGCTCCAAAGTGAGCCGCGTTTTGCCCTTTAATAGATAGGAAACGGCGCTTTGCTTCATACCGAGGGCTTTTCCAATTTGAGCTTGCGTTAACTGATTGGATTGTAAGAGTTGACGCACCTGTTCCAGGATGGCCGCATATAAATTGGGGGTGATGTTTTTCATAGATTTCCGTGTTTACTATGAATAATTTCGATAGGGAAACGATTTTATTCATTGCAACTTGGGGTTTAACGACATAAATCATTGTCTATCGAATTTCTTCATGTACTGGAGGGCGGAAATGACTAAACAGAAAGCAACTCAAGGCCTGGGCATTCTCTGGATCGCTTTGGCGCTATTATTGACTTGGAGTGCGCTAGCGTTGGCCGGCGGAGACGACACAGATTTTGGACCGGGTGGAAAAAATCCGGGTACGAACCCCCCGGGAACTGGTGGTCAGGTTAAGCCCGTCTATGTTCCGGAATTGAAAATTGGTCCGATCAAACCTATCGCTCCTGGTCCCCGTCCGGTGTTTGGCCCCGATGAGTTTGGTCCGCCAAATATGCAAGATCTGCAACGAGCAAAAGGAAAACTTTTGCCACCCAAGCTGCTGCCGTGGCTCGGCGGAGTGGAAACTGGTAAGAAATTACCACTTCCTGGCGGTTCGGACGATCGACAATAAGATTTGATTTTGGTCGCGCTTGGCGAGCAAAGGTTTAGTGTGGGAGAAATTACTTCTCTAGCCTGACCTTTGCCCAAAAAGTGAATCAAAAGAAAAAAGGCCCGACCTTTTTGCCCACCGTTGACGCGGTGGAAGGGGAGCCCAAGAGAAATTCTGTGATACACGGAATTCCAATTTTCTCCAAGCAAAAAATCGTTCCTTTCTTCATCCACACAAGGGGATGGCATCCTCGTGGGGATTCTTTTGCCCGAAAAGGCATTGGCTTTTTCGCAATGAAAAAAAGAAGGAGGGGAATATGTTCCTCAAGAAATCACTTTGTCTTGTGGCGATTGCGATCGCCCTTGGCAGTACTCAGGCTCAGGCACTACCACTGTTGGCAGAAAACGCCGGCATCACCGTCAACCATGCACTAACGATTTATCCCGATAGCGATAATCCGAACGTGTTCTACTATATGCCAAACTCTTCGGGCTTGGCATTTAGTGAAGAAAGCAATCTTCCGTATTTTGGCTTCACCTATTGGGGACTCTCCAATGGCGGACCCATTGCTGATGCTGGCGCTTGGCTGACATTCACGATGAAGTTGCGCTCCGATCAGGATCAGAAAAAAGCATTGCAGTCCCTTCTCGATGAGGGAAAGCGCATTGCCGTTCTGCCGGTGCAAGAGTCGGCGGTTTCCTTACAGAGCACGAAGACGGGGGAAACTCCCAACAGCGCGCTCTTTTCTGAATTCAACTTTGCTAACAAAGCAGGGGTGATGGAAAGCGAAATGGGCGTGAACGCGGTGATGACCGGTGTGGGCGCGAAAGTGTTTCGCGCTGCCGTAGATAATCCGCAGCTAATGAAGGCCGACTACTGTTTCAAAGTAACCGGATTGGGTCCTAATATGCACGGAAAGATCTATGTGAAGTGGGACAAAGTCTACGACTACTTTTCGGCCAGCTATAGCACCGGCGGATTTTTCTTTAAGAAAAATATCATGGTGGAAGTGGAGAAGTTGAAGCAAAAGAATCTTGTCGACATTGTATTGAATGGCGGCGAGGCCACGGACATGGAAAAGCTATACGAACTTACGAATACAATTATTGCTCGCTTGTTTCAACCGGAACTGAAAATGGCTCCCGGTGATGCCGGTGGCGGTGGTGGTTGGTCGATGTCGCGATTTAGCCTTCGTGTAGTTCATAAAGAAGAACTCAAAGAAGAAAGCTGGAGCATAAACAAGCGGGATCTCATTGATCGTGAGTTTTGTTTGAGCTTGGGTCTGAAAGACTTGGGCAAATACAAAGACAAAATCATCAAAGACGCTGACAAATTCTAAGGAGAACAAATGAAAACATTATTAATCGTTTTAAGTTTTTGGATAACGGGGGCCGCTCACGCGGCCTCCTACTGGATCAACGAAGAGCAAAAGGTAATTCACTTTGCTCCCAGGGCAACCTTGGAAGTTACTAGTCAGGAGGTAAAGGCCGATCCCGAACAATGGTATCTGCTTTCGGTAGAGTTGAAGTATGACTATTCCTCGATTCAAGATCAGATGAATATGCTCAAACGGAACTTTCCGGGCTATCGCTTGCAAAAAGTAGTGATGAACAAAAGCGGAGGAGTAGATGTGAGTCTACCCGCGTTGGGTATTCGCGAAAACATCGATCCCTCGCCGGGAATTGAAGGGCCGTACTTTACTCTCACGAGACTATTGCCAAAGACCGCCAAAAAAGCGTTGGAGCAAGTGTTGGAAAATCTCGGATCAGAAGTGGTGATCACGGGAAAATACCAAGCCAGTGTTCCGGTGGAAAAGTTGGTTGAACAGGTAGAGATTCCTAGCCAAATTTGTGAAAAGTTTGGTCGGGAAAAAAATACCGTACTATCGGCCATGAGTAATTACCCGGCAGTAGTAAAGGCAGTGGAAGACGCAGCAAAATATCCTAAGAGTAGGGAGTTGCTTTTAGAGCAGATTCTAACTTCTTGTCTCGAAATCAAACGAGATTCGGAAGTGGGTAGCTTTCAAGAGCTGCTGCAGATTCCTTTGCGATTGGCGCCAACTTTGGGTTCGTTTCGCGTGGAACTAAAAGAAACGAAAATCGAATCGCAAATCTTACCGTTGCAATACGAAATTAGGAGAGGCGAATGAAGTCGTTTTCTATGGGACTCCTTTTCCTCATGATTGCTTCGGCCTGTGGGTCGATGGAATCGGGAGGAAACGGTGGATCGGGATCCGATGGCTCGGAAACTTTACTCGAGTTAGAGCAGTTGGATGGCCAACCACTATCGGTAGTGGTGAAACACTTAGTACGCAAGCAAAGATTTTCGAATGAAGATTCTTTGGTCAAAAAACTTGATGAAACATATTCAATTCGCTGCGGAGAGATCTGCCGAATTCAAAAAAGGAATTAGTTATGAAACTCTTAGTAATCAGTCTATTTAGTCTTTTGGTAACTCAAGCCGCGTGGGCCTTACCCGTTCTCAATAAAAATACTCCCGGAGCGGAGAATCTCACGATTTTTCCGGATCACCTGGATCCAAACCTCTACTACTTGGCGCCAACCGTGGTGGTTGTCTCCAAGCAGGAATCTGGAATTCCGAACTTTAGCTATATGGAATTTCGCGTGAACGGTGTGCGGCACGCATTGGTGCAAACCACATTGAAGCCCGACTTTTCCTACCAAGAAATCGAAAAGGCGAAGGCAAGAATTCGCGAGATCAATCCGAATGCGCAATTCACGGCTTTACCCTTTGAAAATTCGCAGGTGAATTTTGTGGGCTCGATGAAACCATTGGTAGCTAAGAGTGATTGTCAGCATACGGCCGGCACTGTGGGTGATGAGCAAACCTGTGCCTTCGAGTTGTACCGCAAAGGAATCACTGTGATGTTGCCCATGTTCACCAAAGGCTTAACGATTACCACGCAGTTTTCTTATGAAATCAACGGTGTTCATCAGAATGCCGACGGTACATATGCAAATAGAAAAAACTCCTATCAAGTTGCCGGGCGCATTGGTGGTCCAGATTTGGCCAACTATCCAGAACTTTTCTTGGGTGTCGACGGGAAACCGGTAAAGACTTCCTTTTGGGGAATGGAGTCGTTTGGTCCTGATGAAGTCGGTCCGCGCGGTTTCGAGTTTGGCACCGATGAAGTCGGTCCCCGATAGTTTGTGTTCCAGCGGCCCGGGCTTTCACGGGCCGCATTCTTCTGTTACTCTTTTCTCCTTGAATCCAAGGAGAAAAGCATATGTGGCCAACAAGAATTGCCGGTTGGAAAAAAATTCTAATTCAGGCGTGGCCACTGATCGTTGCCAATAGCTTTTGGAATCTGCAGCTAACTGTGGATCGGATTTTTTTGGGTCAGTACTCCACAGATTCCTTGGGCGCGGCTATTGCTGTTATGGGTCTCTTTTGGGTGCCGATGGCACTACTTCAGCAAACCGCTGCCTACTCCATGACATTCGTAGCCCAATATTTTGGTGCGCAACAGATGGATCGAATTGGGCCTTCTGTTTGGCACGCCATTTATCTAAGTGTTGCTGGCGGTCTGCTAGTCCTAATCTTAATTCCATTTGCTCCGGCGATTTTCTCGGCAGTAGGACATTCTCCAGAAATGCAAAGGTTAGAGGTGGAATATTTTGTGGCTCTTTGTTTTTCCGCCCTGCCCACGGCGGTGGTGGCGGCCGTAAGCGGCTTTTATACGGGTTTAGGCAAGAGTCAGATGGTGATGTGGATTAATGGCGTGGGTTTGGTCGCCAATGTGTTTTTTGACTATTTGATGATCTTTGGGAATCTGGGCTTTCCGGCCTTGGGAATTGCTGGTGCCGGCTACGCCACAGCCTTAGCAAATATGGTAGGTGCGACGTTTGGAATGTGGGTAATGTTTCACACGGATACTCGTTATGCATTTCGCAAGGGGTGGCGACTGAGTCAGGATCTTTGTCGTCGCTACTTACGCTATGGAATTCCATCAGGATTACAGTGGGCCTTAGAGGGATTGGCCTTCACTATGTTTTTGGTTTTCGTGGGAAGAATGGAGTTGGGTGATGCTGGCCTTGCCAGTAGTGGAATCGTAGTCACGGTGATGATGCTGGCCGTATTGCCGGCCTTCGGTGTCGCCCAAGCTGTTTCGGTCTTAGTGGGGCAACACTTGGGTGAGGGAAAGCCAGATTTAGCAGAAACTGATACTTGGAGCGGACTGCAAGTGGCTGCCATGTATATCGTAACAGTGGCCAGTACATTTCTCTTAATACCCGAATTTTATCTCAGCTGGTTTGCCGCTCCAGAGCAGGCCGCAATTTGGCCAGAAGTACAAAAGATGGTTCCATTCCTTTTGATGTTTGTGGGCTGCTTTGTTTGCTTCGATAGTATGAATTTAGTCTTTTCCTTCGCCTTAAAGGGATCGGGCGATACTCGCTTCGTTACTCTTGTGGCGCTATTGCTTCCTTGGCCGTTGATGGTCATTCCCACATGGTGGATGGCCGATTGGGAAGGTTCGGTCTATTGGGCGTGGGGAGCTGCTAGTCTTTTCATTGTGACTCAAGCCTTCGTTTTTCTCTTTCGTTTCCGCGGCGGTAAGTGGAAAAAAATGAGCGTGATTCGCTGATCTTTACGGCTGAAAACCACGATCAAATTCCGAGCGCAAGACTACGCTGGTGATGGTGCGTTCGATTCCAGGCACTGTTTTGATGCTTTCGAGCAATTCGTTGAGCTCTAGCGATCCCTTGGTGCGCACCTTTAAGATTAGGCAATCTTCCCCCGCCACGTGGTGGGCTTCTTCGATTTCCCGCCGCTTCTTTAGTTTCTCGATGGTTTGGGCGGTACTTACTCCCTTCAATACGATGCGAATAAAGGCGCACATTCCCGCATCCAATTTGGCCGGATCTAAGTCCACGGAGAATCGTTTGATGATTCCCGCTGCCTCTAATTTTTTTACCCGCGCAAATACGGCCGGAGCGGAGAGGTGGACCTTTTTACCCAGCTCGGAAAATTGAATGCGGCTATCCTCTTTCAGGGCGCTTAATATCATTCGGTCAATGTCGTCAGGGGTGGCCATAGGTATGTTCCTTTTACTTAAAACCATTCATTTATTAATCATAATCTCTATTTTGATTTATGTCATTAATCAAAGTTGCTAAAATAGACATATGAAGATTCAGTTACAGCCCGGAGTGATTCAGGCGATCGAAATCCGAAACGAAGAGGTTCAGCTCATGGTGGGAACAGGTGAGTTGTGGGTTAGCTATGCAGGTCAGGATTTGATCTTGAAAGCTGGCGAGCAGATACAGCTACAAAATGGCAAAGTGATTTGGGAAGCGGTATCCGGATTGGCTACCTTTTGCCTATCGTCGAAAAACTCGCGCTATCCGTTATTTGAACGAAACCGAGGGCGCGCCGCTCAGCCCTGCGCTTGAGCGGGCGAAGGCTCGAATCCAGCCTCGGCAATTA